>CAYSWG010000004.1:6649-32401 GCA_964434465.1 uncultured Geobacteraceae bacterium | reverse complement strand
ATTGCGACAACTTTCTTGACAACGACCGCTCGAGGCTTGGCCCCGCACAGGGACTTACTTTCCGGTATACCATTATACCCGTTTCCGGTAGAGAACTGACGACGGTGAAAGCAACCAAACCGGAGATTCAGCCCCGTCCTGAACAACCGACACCAAAGATCGTCTCCGGCACCAAGAAAACGAAGTACAGCCCCCTCTACGATTACCTTGTGTCCCACCAGGATGACCGAGTCACACTTACCTACTCTCAAATCGAAAAGATACTTGGGTCGTCACTGCCACCGAGCTCCAGGGCTCACCCATCGCAATTCTGGGCCAATCATTACGGAGGAACTCATGTCTGGGCGACAAAATGGATGGATGCAGGGTGGAGGGTGGATAGCCACAACGTGGGGTCTGAACGGGTAGTTTTCGTTCGGGTCAGCAAGCCCGTCAAAACGCCACCAACATAATCGTCAACCGACCAAATAACACCGCTATTTATACAATATTGAAGGAAATAACAACTGGTTCGGTACTTTCGATGTTCTTGTGATTTGGTCTCAATACAAAGTCACGAAAGTCGCGCGGATGGCCGCTTTTGTATTCCACCGTTGAGACGCGTTTTCGAGTCGTCCGGATTTCTGGGGACCGAACCTGTACGTCTTACCCGCAACGATTCTCCCGACATTCGTCATGACAGGTATCTCCGGGAAAGAATGAGGCGGCAAACCATTTTCTTGAAGAAAAGCCTACTATACTTTGCAGACGGTATGCGAAATGAAGGAGGCCGATCATGGCAGCCGATGACTGGACTCCCGCCCGCCTGCTGCAACTCTCCAACGGTTACTGGTCCGCCTGCGCCCTGCATGCGGCGGTAAAGCTCGACCTCTTCACGCCGTTCTCGGCCTGCCACCCCCTTGACATACCCTGACCGCGCTGTTATGTTGTCATTTGACAACTCATTAAACAGCGAGGTTCGCCATGGCGTCATTAACTCCCCGCCAGCAACAGGTTTTGGCCTGCATCACCCAATTCATCGACGCGCAGGGCTATCCCCCAACCCTGCGGGAGATTGCCGCTCACCTGGAGGTCAACGGCACCCTGGGGGTGATGCGGCACCTGGAGGCCCTGGAGAAGAAGGGCTACCTGACCAAGACCGCCGGCAGTTCCCGGGGGATCGCGGTCGCCGGCCGCGCCTCCTCGGTCTCCCTCCCCATCGTCGGGGTGGTGCGGGCCGGGCTCCCCCAGCCGGCCATGGAGGACATCGAAGGGTACTTCGCCATCGACTCCTCCCAGCTCCGCTCCGGCGGCGCCTTTTTCCTCCGGGTCAAGGGGGATTCCATGATCGGCGCCTCCATCCTGGAGGGGGACCTGGCCCTGGTGCGGCCCCAGCCCACGGCCGACAACCGCGATCTGGTGGTGGCCATGGTGGACGGCGAAGCCACCCTGAAGCGGTTCTTCAAGGAGCGGGGCCGGATCCGGCTCGAAGCCGCCAACCCCAACTACGATGACATCATTGTCCGGCCCGGCAAGGGCGATGTGACCATCATCGGCAAGGTGGTGGGCGTCTACCGACCCCTGGAGTGAGCCGTGGAGCGGATTCGGGAGCCGATCAGGGTGGCGGCCATCTTCGCCCCGGGGAGACAGATCCGTCCGGTCTGGTTCGAGTGGAACAGGAAGAAGCACACCGTGACCGAGACCACCTACACCTGGCCGGAGAGGGCGGGCGACAAAGTCCTCCTCCATTTCGCCGTGGCCGACGGTGAGGCCCTCTACGAGCTGATCTACGACACCCGGGAGCAGAGCTGGACCCTGCACGGGGTGGAGGCGGGGTAGGGGCATAATAAACCTTGACGTGATAGCCATATCAACTATTATGATCATATCAACCATAATGGTTATTATGACTAGAGTGAGGTGTCTCCATGTTGAAAAGAGTTTCGGCAATCAAGGTCCGTCAGAATCTGGGCGAGGTCATGAACGAGGTGGTGATGAAGTCCGACGAGTATATCGTCGAGCGGGCCGGCAAGCCGCTGGTGGCCATTATCCCCGTTGAAAAGTACCTGAGCATGAAGAAGGAACGGGAAGAGTTCTTTCGCATGTACGATGAACTGCAGGCGGAAATCGTGCGGGAAGAGAAGGAAGGTGCGGATCGGGACATCGAGGAAGCCCTCAAGGCAGCCAGGTCCTGATCGATGGTGCGCATTGTCCTTGACGCCAACCAGTTCGTGAGCGCACTCCTCAAGCCGGGTTCCAATTCCGACAGGATCATGGGGCTCGTGCGTGAGGAAAGGGTCATCCTTCTCCTCTCCGACGAGATATACGGCGAATTTCTGCGGGTGCTCACCTATCCGAAAATTCTCAGGCGTCTGAATCGTTCGGCGGATTTTATGACCGGCTTCCTGGGCAGACTGAGAGCGGTGGCCGTCATTACCCCCGGCAGGCTCAGCCTCGAACCCCTTGCTTCCGACCCTGACGACACCAAATACCTTATCTGTGCCGTGGAAGGGAATGCCGATTTCATCATCTCCGGTGACCATCACCTCAAAGATCTGAAGTCGTTCCGGGGGATCAGGATCATCGATCCCGCCTCGTTTCTGGCGATGATTGAGGAAAGCGGATAGTCGGGTAGGGTAGAGTAATGGGGCGGGGAATCACTGGAGGATGTGATGGGAGAGAACGCAGGCTCGCGGCACCCCCCACGTTGTGAGTGGGGGTAATCTTTGAAAGGGGAGGAGCAAAGTATATGGAAGCCATACGAAAAGTGTACAAGCGATTGCCGGATATATTGAAAATGCCGAAAGAATTGCTCCATCGCCGGGTAGAGGTGATTCTGCTCCCTCTTGACAAGGAGGCGCCGACCGGCCGCGTATCCGCGACAACGCCATTCCAGCTTGCAAGGTTTGCCGGGGCATGGGAGGGGGATGCGCTGGTGCGGGAAGATGAGGGTGAGTACGAAGCCCGAGAGGAATTAAAATGATCTTTCTGCCTGATACGAACGCCTGGATACGATTTCTGAACCCCGGACAAAATCGGCTCAAGGAGCATATGTTGTCCATCGACCATGCAATGATTCGATTTTGCTCAGTCGTAAAGGCCGAACTATACTATGGCGCGCTGAAGAGCAAGCTTGTTGAAAAGAACTTGGCTCTCCTGGATGACCTTTTCGGAGGAATTGAGTCGCTGCCCTTTGATGATGACGCGGCCAGAAAATACGGAGAGATACGTGCGCAGCTTGTCGGGAAAGGAACTCCAATTGGACCGAATGACCTGATGATTGCCTCCATTGCAGCAGTTCATGGCGTTGTCGTGGTTACGCACAATACACGAGAGTTCTCACGGGTGAATGGATTGAATGTTGTGGATTGGGAATGCAACCTCGAGCAGAGCAGGTGAACCAAGTTGTCGGTAAGGGGCACGGCGTAGAACACAGGGTCCTGAAGGTAGCCCTGTTTTAGAGGAAGTCAACATGTCCCAGTCGTCAATAGAATGGACCGAACGGACCTGGAACCCGGCGGTGGGGTGCAGCAAGGTTTCACCCGGTTGCGCCCATTGTTATGCGGAGGCTATGGCGCGGCGGCTGAATGCGATGGGGGCTAGAGGTTACGAGAACGGCTTTGAACTTACCTTGCTGCCGGAGCGCCTGGAAGAACCGCTCAAACGGAGCAAGCCGACGATTTATTTCGTGAACTCCATGAGTGACCTTTTCCACGAGAAGATTCCGGACGACTATATCCGACAGGTATTCGAGGTTATCCGTAAGGCGCCGCAGCATACTTTTCAGGTGCTTACAAAGCGTGCGGAGCGGATGGCGGATTTTTTCAATAATTATGTGCCATCGGAAAATGCCTGGATTGGCGTGACGGTGGAAAATCGACACCATGGTGTACCGCGTCTCGACTGGTTGCGTCAGGTGCCCGCGCATATTCGCTTCGTCTCTGTCGAGCCCCTGTTGGAGGATTTGGGAACGCTTGATTTAAGGGGCGTCCATTGGGTCATCGTGGGCGGTGAGTCGGGACCGAAGGCCCGGCTGATGAAGCAGGAGTGGGCGATGAACGTAAAACGGCAGTGCGATGAGCAGCGCGTTGCCTTCTTTTTCAAACAGTGGGGCGGTTGGGGCGTTGACGGGAAGAGGCGGACGAAAAAGCTGAATGGGCGGCTGTTGCAGGGGAGGACGTGGGATGGGGTGCCCAGCTGTAATCGGGATGGTGCGGCGAGCGTAGGCTTTTGAGGAGTTATTGGGCGGGAGGTCAAGTCACCCTCATGTTCTCAAAAACTGATGCTCCATTGGGGATAAATGCCCTTAGCTTTGGCAAAAATCTCGTTTAACTTCAGTTCCAAAGTATGGCGGTTACAGTGCCGTGCTTGACAACTGACCAAATACCCAGCTAAAATCTTACCAAATCTTACATGCAAGGTGACATTATGGAAACCACCCGACTGTCAAGCAAGGGGCAGGTTATCATCCCCAAATCGTTACGGGACAGCCATAATTGGCGACCCGGCACCGAATTCATTATCGAAGACACCGCGACCGGCATCATTCTCAAGCCGCGCGGGCTGTTTCCCGCCACGAAGCTCGAGGACGGCATCGGTTGCACCGGTTACGACGGTCCACCAAAGACCTTGGAGGAGATGGAGGAAGGGATACTGGCCGATCTCCGGAAAAAATGGCAGGAGGATCGCAAGTCATGATTGCCGCGGACACGAATGTCTGGGTGCGCTATGTGACGAATGACGATCCGCTTCAAACCGACCGTGCGGTGGAACTGCTCGGAAGGGGAGAGGAGGTCTTCGTGGCAAAGAGCGTGATGCTGGAGCTTGCATGGGTGCTGCGCGCCGTCTACGAGCTGCCGTCCGACTCCATCCGTCGCGCGATGCTCCACATTCTCGGACTTCCCATGGTGGTTGTGGAACAGCCGGAGCAGCTCGCTCTGGCCTTGGACTTTTACGAACGTGGCCTCGATTTCGCCGATGCCCTCCATCTGGTCGCGTCTCCGGAGGCATGCCGTTTTCACAGCCTTGACAGGAAATTCGTGAAAGCAGCCGCGAGCCTTGGTCTGCCGGTGGAGGAAGTAGGGTAGAGTAGCGTAAAGGGCTGGGCGCCATTGGAGGTTGTGATGGGAATGAACGCGAAGACATTGATTAAGGAAGCAAGCAGTCTACCGTATGGCGAAAGAGCGAAGATTGTTGACGAATTGCTGTGGGCTGGTATGGGTAAGCTACATGCAGAACATGGGAAGTTGCTCTAGTTTTTTCCCATGCGGACCATCATGTCTTGACAGAAGCACGACTGAACACTATAAGTAGCGCGAAGGTTTGGATCCGGAGGTTAAACCATATGAATCCTCAAACACAGCAGGTTGCAAGGCGATATTCTCAGGTCACTGAGGAAAAAGCTGGCGGGGCAACTTATACACCGAAGATACTTTCAGACTTTGTGGCTGAGGAAATAATCAAAGGACTTGATGAGGTAAAGCTGAAAGGGCCGTTGCGGGTACTTGATCCAGCCGTGGGAGACGGCGAACTCCTTGTCAGTATTCTTGAAAAATTGACCGCAAAGTGCAACGCAAAGATTGACGTTTTCGGCTTCGACAACAACGAGAAAGCTGTCAACCTGGCTTCAGCGCGGCTAAGGCAATCATTCACTGGTGTTAATGTTCATGTTAAACTTGGCGATTTTCTGGAGTTTGCCGGACATTATCCGGATCCAGGCGGGAATGGCGATCTATTCCAAGCTCCTTCTCCTGAAGGTTTTGATATTATTATCGCCAATCCGCCTTATGTTAGAACCCAGATAATGGGCGCCAAACAGGCGCAACTACTGGCATCCAGATTTAGGTTGTCCGGTCGAATTGACCTCTATCACGCCTTCCTCCTCGGCATGGGACGAGTGCTCAAAAGGGGCGGCATTGCAGGAGTCATTGTATCGAACCGTTTCATGACCACAAAATCAGGCTGCGCGGTACGCAGTGCCATCCTAGAACAATTCAGTGTGCGTCATATATGGGACCTGGGCGACACCAGGCTGTTTGAAGCTGCCGTTTTACCGGCGGTTTTATTGCTCGAAGGCATAGAAACCAACAAAGGCGGTACGAAGGATAAAACTAGGTTTACCTCCATTTATACGACCAGTGATCCGGCCGTAATTTGTGTTGCCGACCCGATTGCAGCGCTGGAAAACAATGGCGGAGTGGAAGTTCGAGACGGCAGGCGATTTCACATACAACACGGCATTCTAGATAACGGCGGCCAAATGGATGGTGTCTGGCGGATTGCGACTGATATCCTGGATAACTGGTTAGCAACCGTTGCATCCTATACTTGGAGCACTTTCGGAGATATTGGAAAAATTCGTGTCGGAGTAAAGACAACTGCCGACAAGGTATTCATCCGGTCAGATTGGGAGGAGTTTCCCGATACTGAGAGGCCGGAGCTCCTTCGTCCACTCTCCACGCACCACTCGGCGTGTCGCTATAAATGTCTCCAACTGGAGAAACCATGGCAGATCGTCTACCCCCATCACGTGGTGCAAGGAAAGCGGGGCGTAGTCGATTTAGCGGCGTATCCACGCACCTCGGTATATTTAAACAGACACCGTTCAGTGCTTGAAAGTCGGGAATACGTGATTAAGGCTGGTCGTAACTGGTATGAAATCTGGGTGCCACAGGATCCTGATGCGTGGGCAGCCCCTAAAATCGTTTTTAGGGACATTTCCGAAAAACCAACATTCTGGATGGATTTGGACGGGTGTGTGGTGAATGGTGACTGTTACTGGCTAATGTGCCGGAATGCGTCGCAAACGGAATTGCTCTGGCTGGCGCTCGCAGTGGGTAATTCGACATTTATCGAGACCTTTTACGATCGCCGGTTCAAGAACAAGCTATATTCCGGCCGGCGGCGTTTCATGACACAATATGTTGAGAAGTTTCCGATGCCGGATCCGAACAGCCCTATAGGTAAATCCATCATCGAGACGTCAAAGCGCGTCCATGCACGCACTCCCTCGCTGGAAGCGGTGGATCTGGAAAAGGAATTGGACCAACTAGTTTGGAAGGCGTTCGGTCTAACGGCTGAAGAAATCGGACGGTAAAGGGATTTGAAGCTTTTTATTGAGGATCTTCCCCTGAAACTGTGGAAAACGGCTGAAAAATGCATCACCTGTGGTCAAATAGAAGTTCGTTAGAGTAACACGGTTTCCGTCGGTCATTGCATAAAAAAGAGCATATCGGACATCGCAATGCCGAATTTGTCTACCTCGTATGTTCGGTACGTCCAAGGCTTCCAGGCTGTTGGGGCAGACCAAACCAAGATCTATGGTCGGCGAAGTATGAAGTTTCACTTCGAGCAGCTGGTGGCGTATGTCTGGAAAGCTGCCGTCATCCAGGTAATTCGCATATCCCAAAGCCTTACAGACAATACGGTGCAATTCAGCGCCCCGGTTTCGTTCCTGATCATATCCAGTGTAGGAAAAGCCGTGCCCCACGAGTCTTTTCAGGCGTTCAAAGATCAGCTTTAGAGGAAGCAACTCACCAGCAGCGGGATGATAGGTTGGGCTGGCAGAAGATGTTACCGATTGGGCTTTGTTGGAAACAAATGGTTTGAGGTTCTCTGTGTCTTCTGCGGCAATAAGCTCTGTGGTATTTCCCCCTGGAATGAGGCGGGCTTGGTATTTATGAGTAAGCGTACCAGTTGTATCAAGAGAGGACAGTGTGCCGCCGGTCACAACCTTGACCCGCTCAATTACATCAGTGGCAGACACCCGGATTAACGCATAACGGCGGGTCGAGGCGAGTTCCTCGTTCCATATCTGGAGGTTATTGGATTTCTGGACGTAAATGTCAAAAGACTGGCCTGGAAAGCGTGGCTTGGTTCTTTTAAAGGAGAGAGGCACGGGATATCCGAGCACTCTACAAACATGTTCTTTTACAATTTTGGATCTGGTGCGTAGAGGTAGCCCTGTCAGAGAAATGCCACACAACCCTTTATCAAGCAAAGTCTCCAGTTCAGGAGTCGGTATCCAAAGTTTCGGATCGCCAATTTCAATAGCATCATAAATTGACAATCAATAGCATCATAAATTGACAAGCCACTCTGAAAAATGGCTTTTACAAGACGTTCGACACTCCTGGGCTTACTCGGCATCTACTTCTTTCTTTCTCGTGAGAAGTTCAGGGATTGAGACACCAAGAGCTTCTGCCAACACTTCCAGCGTACTTAGCGTGACATTGCGTTCACAACGTTCGACAGAACCAATGTAGGTCCGATGAAGACCGCATTCTTCGGCCAATTTTTCTTGGGAAAGATTCTTGCTGCGCCTGTAACTGCGGATATTTTCGGCAAGAATAGTTTTAATGTTTTCACTAATCTTTCTCATGACCAGCCTTATAACCGAGTTGATACTTTTAGGTCTACACACTTTAAGTAGCAGCGGCCTGAAAATGCGGATGACGCAAGCCTACGATTGGTAATGGAGGGTGAAATGACGACTGTGCCGATTACCACCGCGGATGGCAGGACAATACGATTGTCGCTGGGGGAGCATTGCCGGCACATCAAGGGTCTCATCGAGGAATTCGTCCCCCATTTCGTGCCCGGGAGCAGGGTTCTCTATGCCGGTGATGCCGGGGGAAAACATGAGCATTTCGACGAAGAGGGTTTGCTGGCTCTTGGGGTGAACGTAGATGTGCCAGGAAACATGCCTGATATCGTTCTCTACTATCCCGCGAAGAATTGGCTATTGCTTGTCGAGGCCGTGACGAGTCACGGGCTGATTGACGGGGAAAGGCGCGCTGAACTGGCAAGGTTGTTCAGCAGTTCCACGGCAGATCTGTTGTTTGTGTCGGCATTCGCAACAAAGGACGATATGGCGCGTTGTGCCGAGGAAATTGCCTGGAAAACGGAGGTATGGATTGCCGAGGCACCGACCCACATGATCCATTTTAACGGGGAGCGTTTGTTTGGACCATGTGACCGAATGGTCTCTTAAGGTAGAGGGGCGGATACATAAGGACCATTCAGTTTTTTGCTTCCCGCGGGAGATCGATTTTTGGACACCGACGACCTGACGGAAATGGCATACCAAACATTGATCCTCGCCGATGACGCCTCCGATATCCTCAAGTGTGAACTCGGCATACTCTGCGGCAAATGCCAAACCGAAGACGAATACCTGACCCGGGTGCTGGAATATGTGTCGGCTTTGTCCAAAGAGCCTGAAACATTCCTTGATTACTGGGGATTGCACGATAAAGCGGATGTGCCGGCGTTTGTCGGCAAACTCGACATGTTGCGGCGGCATGTTGAGACCTCCCTCCAAACGCCGTATGGGAAGCGGGGTAAGTCGGCCTTCCTGTAACATGAATCTGTATCCGGAGGACAACCCATGAACCGGCAGGACATCCGCTGGCAACAACGTCTCAGCCACTATCAGAAAGCTCTCCTGCAACTCGGCAGGGCAGTGGATCTCAGCCGGCAACGTCCGTTGTCGGGCCTTGAAGTGCTCGGGCTCGTCCATGTTTTTGAATACACCCATGAGCTGGCCTGGAACGTCATGAAGAATTACTTCGAGTACCAGGGGAATACCTCGATCACGGGCTCACGCGACGCAGCTCGCGAGGCATTCCGGCGAAATCTGGTTGTCGACGGCGAGGGGTGGATGGAAATGATTCAAAGCCGGAACAAAACGTCACATGCCTATAACCGGGAAGTTGCCGACGAAATAGCGGAGAAGGTGACCGGCGTTTACCATAATCTGTTCGTTGACTTTGGAAAAAGAATGCAGGATTTGATAGTTGCCGGTTAAGAGTTGAGGCGCATGGACCACGACTACCTGGAAAAACTGAAGCAGACCCACCCCACGCTGCGGCTCCTGGCGGCGGACAACGCCCCCCTGATCATCAGCTTCCTCTTCCTGGCCTTCATCCAGCCCAACCGGCGTTCCCTCCCCCAGCTCGAGATCACCTCCCGCCTGGACGACTACCTCTTTCACCTGCGGGAAGTCTACGGGGAAGAACGGTACCCGAAATCGGCGCGCCAGTACCTGGAAGACTGGGCCGGCGGCAAGACCCCGTTTCTGCGCAAATACTACACCGATGCGGGCGACGAGCCGGAATTCGACCTCACCCCTGCCACAGAGAAGGCGGTGGAATGGTTGCAAAGCCTGGAAGAGCGCCAGTTCGTCGGCACCGAATCGCGCCTGCTGACGGTCTTCAACCTGCTGCGGGAGCTGGTGCGCAAGACGAATCTGGACCCGGAGGTCCGCATCGCCGAGCTGGAGCGGCGGAAGGAGGAGATGGACGCCGAGATCGAGCGACTCAGGAGCGGCATCCTGGAGACCTACGACCAGACCCAGGTGAAGGAGCGCTTCTTCCAGGTGGAGGAGACGGCCCGGCGGCTGCTGGCCGACTTCCGCCAGGTGGAATACAACTTTCGCGCCCTGGACCGCAAGATTAGAGAACGGATAGCTGTGAGCGAGCAGCCGAAGGGTCAGCTTTTGGATGAGATCTTCCTGGAGCAGGATGAGATTCGTAATGATGATCAAGGAAAGAGCTTCCAGGCCTTCTGGGAATTTCTCATGTCGGCCCCGCGCCAGGAAGAACTTGCCGAGCTGCTGGAGGCGGTCTATGGTCTGGAGACGATCCGTTCCCTCAATCCCGATCCGTTCCTGGCCGGGATCAAGTTCAGCCTGATGGATGCCGGGGAAAAGGTCTACAAGACCAACAGCCTGCTGGTGGAACATCTGCGCAAGTACCTGGACGAGCAGGGCTACCTGGAGAATCGCCGCATCATGGAGCTGGTCAAGGGGATCGAGAAGAAGGCGGTGGAGATCAAGGACGCGCCCCCGCCGGAGCGGGACTTCGCCTTCCTGGACGATACCCGGCCCGACCTGGAGCTGGTGATGGCGCGGGGTCTCTTCGTCCCGACGAGGAGTGTTGCGATCGGCGATTCCCGCGTCGCCGTCGGTGAGGCCGATGTGGCGGTGGATGCCCTCTACCGTCGGAACTTCGTCAACGAGGCCGAGTTGCGGGGCAACATCCGCAAGGCCCTCCAGACCCGGCCCCAGATCACCCTGTCGGCCCTGGCCGAGCTCTACCCCATCCACAAGGGGCTGGCCGAGGTGGTGACTTACCTGGAGTTGGCCCATCGGGAAGGCGCCCTGGTGGCGGACGACGTTGAGGAGACGTTGACCTTCAGTAACGAGGCCGGGGAGATGCGTCAGGTTGCGCTGCCGCGGGTTATTTTTGTGAGATAGGAACAAACCATGACCGAATCATTCACTCTCCCCCGGGCGGCGTCGGTCGCCCTGATCCAGCTGTTCAAAGGGGTCCTTTACCAGGATCAACACCCGGAGCCGTGGCGCGATCTCTTGCGGAATCAGGCGGCGGTCGGCGATTATGCGGCGGCGCTCGGCCTCCAGCTGTTCATCGACGAACCGGAGGGCTACGCCTTTCTCCGCCAGCGGCCCGAGGCGGCCGATGAGGAGGACGGGAGCGAACCCCTGCCGCGCCTGGTCCAGCGGCGGCCGCTCAGTTACCCGGTGAGCCTCCTCTGCGTGCTGCTGCGCAAGAAGCTGGTGGAACTGGATGCCGCCGGCGGCGAGACCCGGCTGATCCTGAGCCGTGAGCAGATCGTGGAGATGCTCCGCGTTTTTCTGGGTGAACGGGGCAATGAGGCGAAACTGGTTGACCAAATCGACGGTCACATCGCCAGGGTGACCGAGTTCGGGTTCCTGCGGCGGCTGAAAAAGGACGAGGACCAGTACGAGGTGAGGCGGATCATCAAGGCCCTGGTGGACGCGGACTGGCTGTCCGAAATGGACCAACGGCTGGAGGAGTATCGAAACCATGCAGACGCTTCCGCTTGATTTCACTGCGGCCGACACCCCGGCCGGCTTCCGGCTGCACCGCTTCGAGGTGCTGAACTGGGGTACCTTCACCAGGCGGGTCTGGACCATCGGCCCGGAGGGGCACAACTCGCTCCTCACCGGCGACATCGGCTCGGGCAAATCCACCCTGGTGGACGCGGTCACCACTCTCCTGGTGCCCCACCACCGCATCGTCTACAACAAGGCGGCCGGCGCCGTGGGGCGGGAGCGGGACCTCTATTCCTACATCCGGGGCGAATACAAGAGCGAGAAGGACGATTTCACCCAGGCGGCCCGGGCCATCACCCTGCGGGGGGAGGACACCTTTAGCGTGCTCCTGGCCCATTTCCACAACGCCGGCTTCAACCAGGGGGTGACACTGGCCCAGGTCTTCTGGCTCAGGGACCAGAAACGGAACCCGGAGCGGTTCTTCGTGGTGGCCGAGACGGACCTCTCCATCGCGGAGCACTTCAGCGACTTCGGCAGCGACATCCTGGACCTGAAGAAGCGGCTGAAAAGGCTGAAGAAGGTGACGGTGCTGGACAATTTCAAGGAGTACGCCACCCGGTTCCGCTACCTCTTCGGCATCCAGAACGAGCAGGCCCTTGAGCTCTTCTACCAGACCGTGTCCATGAAGTCGGTGGGGAACCTGACAGATTTCGTGCGCAACCACATGCTGGAGGGGGCCGACATGGAGGGGCGCATCGAGGCCCTGCGCCGCAACTTCGACAACCTGAACCGGGCCCACGAGGCGGTGCTCAAGGCAAAGCGCCAGATCGAGCGCCTCACCCCCCTGGTGGCGGACGGGGAGCGTTACCACGCCCTGGTGAAAGAGACGGGTGAGATGCGCGCCTGCCGGGAGGCCCTGGTCCCCTGTTTCGCTGCCCTCAAGTCCCGGCTGCTGACGGCGGACATCGACAAGGCCGAACTGGAGATGGAGAAAACCACCTCGCGCCTTGCCTCGGTGAAGGAAGAGCTGGTACAGCTCCGCCGCCGGGAGGGGGAACTTCTGACCGGCATTGACGACAGCGGGGGGAGGCGATTGCAGGCCCTGGCCGACGAGATTGCCCTGTTGACCCGGGAGCGGGATGAAAAGCTCCGCCGGGAGGAGGAGTATAAACGCCTGGCCCAGGCCGCGGGGCTCAAGCCCGCCCGGAGCGAGGAGGATTTTTACCGCAACCGCCGGGACGGGGAGGCGCTGGTCACCCAGTTGACGGCGGAGTACGAGGAATCCAAGAGGGGGGAAATCGATCTGGGGGTGGAGCTCAGGGGGCTTTCGGCGGAGCAGTCCTCCCTTGCCGAGGAGATCGACTCCCTGCGACGCCGCACCAGCAACATCCCCCTGAAAAACCTGACCATCCGCCGGGAGATGGCGGAGGTCCTGGGGATCGGCGAGGAGGAACTCCCCTTTGCGGGCGAACTCCTCCAGGTGGACGAGCGGCACGCGGCCTGGGAGGGGGCCATCGAGCGGCTCCTCCACAACTTCGGCCTGAGCCTGCTGGCGCCCGAGGCGTTGTACGGCCAGGTAAGCCATTACGTGGAGCGCACCAACCTCCAGGGGCGGCTGGTCTATTACAAGGCCAAAGAGGTATCCGGCGGCGAAGCGGCTCCGGCAGCGGACCCCGATTCCCTGTTGCGCAAGGTCCTGGTCAAGCCGGACACCCCCTTCTACGGTTGGCTCCTGGAGGAGCTGGCCGAACGCTTCGACTACCTCTGCTGCGACGACCTGGAGCTGTTCCGCCGACTTCCGAGGTCCATGACCCGGAACGGTCAGATCAAGTCCGGCGGGAAGCGCCACGAAAAGGACGACCGGAGTTCCATCCACGACCGGAGCCGGTACGTGCTGGGGTGGAGCAACAAGGAGAAGATTCGCGCCTTGGAGAGCAAGCGGGTGCAGGTGGAGCGGGGCGCCCAGGCGGCAGCGGCGCGGCTCTCCGAGATTAACCGGATGCAGCGGCTCCTGGCGGAGAAGCGGGACGGGGTGCGGGACCTGCTCAACTTCGCCGATTACGGCGCCATCCGCTGGGAGCCCTTGACCGAGCGGATCCAGCTCCTGGAAGAGGAGCGGGCCGAGCTGGAGCGGAGCTCGGATACCCTGCGGCTCCTGCGGGAACAGCTCCAGGGGGTGAGGGAAGAGATCGGCATCAAGACCGCCCGCCAGAGCAGCCTGGACAAGGAGGCAGGCAAGCTGGAGGAGCGGCTCTCCGTCCGCCGGGCCGAGCTGGACGAGGCCGAGGCCCTGGCGACAACGCTTGGCGAAGCGGAGCGGCGGGAGATTATTCCGAAACTGGACGAGCTTCGCCGGGAGGTGCAGCAGGACGCGACGCTCTCCCTCCAGAACCTGGAGCGCATCCAGCGGGAGACCCGCGAGGCTCTACAGTCAAGGCTGGACGCCCTGGACAAGCGGCACCAGCGGCTCACCGAGAAGATCCTGGGCCAGATGAAGGACTACAAGCACGCCTATCCGGCCGAGACCGTGGAGACGGACGCCGGCCTGGAGGCCCTGGGTGAGTTCAGCGCCATGCTCCAGGCCCTGCGGGACCAGGACCTCCCCCGCCACGAGGCCCGCTTCAAGCAGCTCCTCAACGAGGAGACCATCAAAGACATAGTCCTCCTTCAGAACCAGCTGGAAAAGGAGAAGCAACAGATCACGGAGAAGATCCGCACCATCAACGCCTCCCTGCGGGAGATCGAATATTCGCCCGGCGCCTATGTCGAGCTCTTGACCGACCGGACCCCTGACCCGGAGGTGCGCGACTTCCAGCAGGAGCTGAAGCAGTGTCTCTCCCACACCCTGGCGGATGCCGAGATCTACAACGAGGCCAAGTTCCTCCAGGTGAAGGCGATCATCGACCGCTTCAACGGCCGGGAAGGCTTCATCGAGGCGGACCGGCGCTGGACCCGCAAGGTCACCGATGTGCGCAACTGGTTCACCTTTTCCGCCAGCGAGCGGTGGCAGGAGGACAACAGCGAGAAAGAGTACTACTCGGACACGGCGGGCAAGTCGGGCGGCCAGAAGGAGAAGCTCGCCTACACCATCCTGGCCTCGGCCCTGGCTTACCAGTTCGGCCTGGAATGGGGCAGGAGCCAGTCCCGTTCCTTCCGCTTCGTGGTCATCGACGAGGCCTTCGGCAAGGGCTCCGACGAGAGCACTCGCTACGGCCTGGAGCTGTTCAAAAAGCTCGACCTGCAACTCCTCATCGTCACTCCCCTGCAGAAGATCCACATCATCGAGGAATACATCCGCTCGGTGCACTACATCTACAACGAAAACGGCGCCGACTCCATGGTGCGCAACCTGACCCTGGAGGAGTATCATGCCGCCAAGGAGCTCTACCGCAAGGGGGCCACGGCGTGATCACCCCCGAGACGGTCAGGGAAAAGGCGCTCAAGGTCTGGAATTCTGGACGAGTCCTTGCCGCATGGCTCACCGGCGAATCCATCCATCCGCTAGAGATCCCGTTCCGCAAGGTCACCTCCGCTGAGGCGCTGGAGCGGTTCGCCGAGGTGCGTGACTGGGTGAACCGGCTGCGGGAGGGGAGCCGGGAGGCAAGGGGCTTCGGCTACTCCCTGGAATTTACCGAAGTGAACCACCGTCAGTTGGGAATGCAGCGTTTTCCCAGCCGGATATGGTTCGAGACCGGGGACGACCTGCTCCGTTTTATCGGCAAGGCGAAGGATTTCGAGCGCTTCAGGTCGCTGGCGGAAGAGACTGTAGCCGAACAGCCGCTGCTGAAGGAGTGGTTGGCGCGGAGGCCGTTGAAGGCCCTGGAGCACCGGGAGGTCTGGAGCCGTATTCTGGCGGTCTGCCGCTTCCTGCGGGAGAATCCCAGGCCGGGGCGCTACATCCGGGAGCTGGACATTCCGGGGGTGGACAGCAAGTTCGTCGAGCAGCACAAGTCGCTGCTGCGGGAGCTTCTGGATCTGGTCCTTCCGGCGGAAAGCATTGACCAGGAGGTTGCGCTCCTTTCGGGGAACGGTTTCGAGCGGCGCTACGGCTTCCGCTACGACGAACCGCTGATCCGCTTCCGCATCCTGGACCCGGCGCTTGCGGGACCGTGGGGGGTGAGCGATGTCAGCATACCGCTGGGACAATTCCTGACACTGAATCCACCCTGCGACCGGGTGGTGATCACCGAGAACAAGACCAACGGCCTCACCTTCCCGTTCCTGCCTAGGTCGATTGTCGTCTTCGGCCTCGGCTACGGCATCTCCTCCCTGCGGGAGGCGGAGTGGCTGAAGGAAAGCGAGATCCTCTACTGGGGGGACATCGACACCCACGGCTTCTCCATCCTCTCCCAGCTGCGGGGGCACTTCCCCCGTACCAGGTCACTTCTCATGGACCGGGAAACCATGCTGGAATTCCGTCCCCTGTGGGGGCGGGAGGAGGACGATAAACGATGCGCGGCCGAGCTTGCCAACCTGACGGAACCGGAGCGCGGACTCTACCTTGACCTGAAAGACAACGTACCCGGGGAAAACGTCCGCCTGGAGCAGGAGCGGATTGCCTTTGGTTGGCTCCAACGAGGGCTTATGTTGTCGGGTTACGTGACATGTCGCTAACCCAACCTACGAACCTTGTCCGCGAAAGATTCCATGCACAATCGAGATGACACGGTTTTTGTAGGGACGGTTCCGTGTGGCCGCCCAAAACCGGGCAACCACACGGGGTTGCCCCTACTAATTTGTCAAGATAATCTCCTGACGGGAACAACTATCACCATGACCCACCGCACCATCATGCACATCGACATGAACGCCTTTTTCGCCTCGGTGGAGCAGGCCATGAACCCGGCGTTGCGGGGTAAGCCGATTGCTGTGATCGGTTCGGCCAAGCGGACGGTGATCACCACCTGTTCCTATGAGGCCCGTGCGTTCGGGGTGAAGACCGGCATGGCCGTCTGGGAAGCGCAGCGCTGCTGTCCGGAACTGGTCCTGGTGACGGGCAACAACCGGCGCTATACCCATACCTCGACGGCCATCATGGCCATGATGGCCGAGTATACCCCCCTGGTGGAAACCTTTTCCATCGACGAGGCCTTCATGGATGTGTCCGGATCCCTGAAGCTGTTCGGCACGGCGGAGCATATCGCCATGCAGTTGAAGGCGCGCATCCGCCATCGCTTCAGCCTCACCTGCTCCATTGGCATTGCCCCCAACAAGCTGCTGGCCAAGCTGGCTTCGGATATGAAAAAACCCGACGGCCTGACGGTCATTGCCCCCCATGCTGTTACCGGTATTCTGGAGCGGGTGCCTGTGGGAGATTTGTGCGGTGTTGGCCGGAAGACGGAGCGGCAGCTGCGGCTGCTGGGCATTACCACCTGCGGCGAACTGGGCCGGTTCCCCGTGGATATTCTGGTCAGGAAATTCGGTGTGGTCGGCCAGTATCTGCAGCGCATGGGCCGGGGGGTGGATGACGCTCCGGTGGTGCCGGACCGGGAGGCGGCGCCGGTGAAGTCCGTGGGGCATTCCATGACTCTGGAGCGGGATATTCATCGACGGGAGGACATTCTCAAGTACCTTCTGCAGCTGTCGGAGATGGTCGGGCGGCGGGCCCGGCGCTATGGGGTGAGCGGCAGGACCGTCGACCTGTACGTCCGGTATGCGGATTTCGACAGTAGTTTTGGCAAGCAGCAAAGCCTGGCGGAGCATATCTGTCAGACGGCTGACATTTACCGGGCGGCCGTGGCAATTCTTGACTCCGTGACCCTGGAGCAGCCGATCAGGCTGCTTGGTGTCCGGCTGACAAATCTTCGCCACCGGGAGGAGCAGTTTTCGCTGTTCGATGACAAAAAACGGCAGCGCTTCGCCACCAGAGCCATGGATGAGGTCAATGACCGCTATGGTGAATTCACGGTAACCTTCGCCTCGCTCCGTGCCGACGATGAAGCCAGGGGCTCGCTTGTCATTTCTCCGGCCTGGCGGCCCGAGGGCATTCGCTCCGTTGAAGTAACATGAAAAACAATAATTCCCAAAATGGCACATAAAGTGCATAAGATAGGACACGCATTGAGAAGGAATAGTACATCGCCATGACACTCCTCCTCAATCCTCCCTTCAAGCCGTATCCTTGCCAGGATACGGCTATTTTTTTGTCATGAGTGGGCAGTAGCCGGTGGGCATCGTGCCCGGTTTCCAGGCAGGGAATGAACAGCCTGATCAGGAAATGCACAGATTTTGTTCACAGGGACTTTTTTCCCTGTCCTGCCGGCAGGGGCGGCAGCGGGGTGTTCTCTTATCAACAGAGCCCGTGGAAAACCTGTTGAGCAACCTGTGGACAAGTTTGGTAAGTGATATTTATTACTGGCCGTTCAGCAAGGTGCCCATTTTCTTTGCAGCAGTATATACCAATAATATCAATAACTTATCCAGGCGCTGCGTAGTTCTGGGCTTATGTGGCGATGGGCTTTACGGTTTGGGGGGTATTGGGGCGTCTGGGGACCCGTCACAGGATTGTCAGGTCCCGCAGAAGGTTTTGTAGGGGCAGGAGGAAGGTTCAGGCGGCAGGCAATAGTCGCCATATTCTGCCGGCGGATCACGGTACGGGGTGGCCAGCACGGTCAGCAAACGGTGCAACGGGGTGTAGTCGTCTCCGTCACCGGCTGCGGCCAGTGCTTCTTCCACCTTATGGTTGCGGGGGATAACCGCCGGATTATGGTCGGCCATGAGGGCGAGGGCCTCTGCCGGGGACTGGGGCTGCCGGGCGAGGCGCTCCTGCCACTGCTGATGCCAGGCGTCATATTCGGGATCTGCAGAGAGAGGAGCGGCAACCGGTGCGTCCCGGGAAAGGGCCCGGAAGGTGGTGGTGAAATCCGCCCGATTGCGGTACATGCAGCTGAGCAGGGCATCCATCAGGGGGATGTCTTCTTCTGTGGCCGAGAACAGACCCAGTTTGGCGCCCATGCCGGCAAGGCGTTGGCGGCGGAACAATGCCGGGAAGGTGGCAAGTGTTTCTTCGGCACGGGCGACCGCCAGGTCCGCCTCGTCATGGAGCAGCGGCAACAGGGTTTCGGCAAAGCGCGCGAGATTCCACTGGGCGATGTGCGGCTGGTTGGCATAGGCATAGCGGCCGCCGTGGTCGATGGAGCTGAACACCGTGGCCGGGTCATAGGCATCCATGAAGGCACAGGGTCCGTAATCGATGGTTTCGCCACTCAAGGCCATGTTATCCGTATTCATTACCCCATGGATGAAACCAATGTGCAGCCAGTCGGCAACCAGCGCTGCCTGCCGCTCCATCACGGTCTGCAGCAGGCCATGGTAGGGATCTTCAGTGTCGGCCAGGTGGGGGAAGTGCCGCTGGATGGTATAGTCGGCAAGGGTGCGCAGCCCATCCCGACTGCCCCGTGCGGCGCAGAATTCGAAGGTGCCCACGCGGATGTGGCTGGCAGCCACCCGGACCAGCACCGCGCCGGGCAAAGGAGTTTCCCGGAATACCTGCTCGCCGGTTGCCACCACCGCCAGGCTGCGGGTGGTGGGGATCTTCAGGGCATGCATGGCCTCACTGAGTATGTATTCCCGCAGCATGGGTCCCAGGGCGGCCCGGCCATCGCCCCGCCGGGAAAAGGGGGTCCGCCCCGAGCCTTTCAGCTGGATATCGAACCGTTCACCGCCCGGGCTGATCTGCTCGCCCAGCAGGATGGCCCGACCGTCGCCGAGCAGGGTGAACTGGCCGAACTGGTGGCCGGCGTAGGCCTGGGCAAGGGGTTTGGCCCCGTGGGGGACCCGGTTACCGGCAAAGATCGCGGCACCCTCGTCACCGGCCAGGTAGCCCGTGTCGAGACCGAGAGATTCCGCCAGCGGGGCATTGAACAGGACCAGGCGTGGCGCCCGTACCGGCACCGGATCCAGGCGGACAAAAAAGGATTCCGGCAGGCGGGCGTAGCTGTTGTCGAAGTTCCAGCCGCCGGTGCGTGGGGCAGGGTGGTGTGGTGCTGTCATGGGGTTCCGTTCTGCCAGGGCCTGCTGGCGGGGATAGTGGTGCTGCCCAAGGGGAAGGCACGGGAAACACAGCCCTGTATAGCATGGATCCCGATGAAGGCAAGTGCGTTGTCTTCACTGCCGTGGCAGCGCAGAGGGAAAATTAGTCGGCCGGAGCAGACGTGGGCGATTGACAGGGTATACTTAACCGGTTCAGACAATTCCCCCGAGGAAGATTTCCATGGTGCCACCTGGCCAACAGTGGCCGCTGAAACCGGCAACGGTCATTCCCCTGGTCATGGGCAAGCTTGATAAGCTGTCCATGCCGGCGCCGCCGCCTCACCTGTTCGATGTGCCCCTCGGTTGCAGTGCGGTCAGGCGGCTGTTTGCCCTGTATTGGTGCCGGGCGGTGCGTGCCCCCCTGGTCCATGACGGCTTTCTCGAGTCAGTGGGGGATCCGGAACCCTACCGCGTCTGGCGCTATCACCCGCGCGTCATTCCCCATCTCTCGGCCTACAACCTGGGTGATGCCGCCGACAGGGCCGATCACTGGCTTCTGGTGGACCGGCTGTCCCGGTTGCTGTTTGCCGGTAAGGGGGCTGACGTTCTGGCCGTTCTGGAGTATCAGCAGCGTGGCATCATTGCTCCGCTGCAAAACCTTTCCCCGGATGAAAACAGCGGAGTGGCCCGGGTGCTGGGTAGGGCTCTGACCGGGATCCGGCGGGGATACGGCCGAGTGCTCCTGCCCGACGCCAGCCTGCGTGTTGAACTGCGAGCGTGGATCGAGCGAACCGTTTCCTGACGGTGCGCCGCCCGATGACCGGCTGCAGCTTGCTGCTATCGTAGCGGAATGTCTGTTAGGTCATCACCGGTCCTTGCACCACATGCCGCCATTCCCATTACCCTCATTCTGGTGCCCATGGTCGGCTGTCACTGGCCGGCAAGCAGGGCCATGCCGGTGGCCTGGCCGCCCCATGTGCTCATTGCCGTGCTGCCGGTACTGTCCCGTATTGACAGTCTGCCCTTCAAGGAGTGGCTGACCGGGATCAGCTTTACCGTTCCCCGGATCCTCGGTCACGATACGGTCAGCTTTTCCATGAAACCCCTGTACCTGCCGGGAGTCATGCCCCGCATGTTCGCTGATAACTTTAGATGATTTCAAGGAGTTACCTGTTTAATGCCCTCTTGAACCGGAACGGGATCATCAAATCCGCGAACGCCACGATCCGGCCTGTATCTTCTTCAAGCCAAAGGTTTACTGCTGCAGGCGGGTATCGTTGACAATTCTTGTTGCTGTTTCTATGCCTGTTCTGGTAGACCATGGGCGGAACTAATCTCTGGTGGACGGCAGTCGGCACCGGTTAAAGGCGCCGGCGGTTGCAGGGTACGCGCATGAACGAGTGGTCACCGGCAAAAAAATGGAATCCTTTCAACAGCTATAAACTTCTTGCCCAGACGTACCGATGGCGCCAGATTGTGCGGGGTCAGCCGATCCCGCAACCGGCCCTGGTCACCATTGATCCCATCAACCAGTGCGACCTGGAGTGCAGTTGGTGCAACACCGCATACATTCTCGACGGGAACAGCCGGATGCTCCATAGGGAGACACTGCTGGCACTGGCCGGTTTCCTGCCCCGCTGGCAGGGAGCGCCCACATGGCCGGCCGGGGTTGAGGCCCTCTGTATAGCCGGTGGCGGTGAACCGCTCCTCCATCCCCATCTGGGCGCCTTCATTGATCGGGTCGCCGATAATGGCATCGAGGTTGGCGTCATAACCAATGGCACCAATCTGGACCGGTTGCTGGAGCCCCTGTCCCGCTGCACCTGGGTCGGCGTTTCCGTTGATGCCGGCTGTGCAGCGACCTTTCGGCGCCTCAAGGGGGTGGACTGCTTTGATCGGGTCATGGGCAACATTCAGGAGCTGACTCGTTATATCGCAGATCATGACTGCCGTCTGGGGGCTAAACGGTCCGATTCAGGTGTCTGCTATAAATTCCTGTTGACGCCGGAGAATGTGACTGACATTGTTCCTGCCGCCCGGTTGGCTAAAGAGCTTGGCTGTCGCAACTTCCACCTGCGGCCGGCTGGTATCCCCTGGCATACGCTGGCCGGCACGCAGTCAGAGCTGTTCTGCGATGGGGAACATCGGCTCCTGGCAGAAGCCCTGGATGCCGTGCGCCGGTTGGAAGACGAGACGTTCGGTGTTTATGGCATTACCCATAAATTCGCCGGTGACCTCAACCCGGCCAACCGATTCACCCGGTGCCACGCGCTCTTCATGACCTGTGTCGTCATGCCGCCGCGCCAGGGCGGAAACGAATTGTTCCGTCTGGGTCTTTGCTGCGACCGGCGCGGTGACGAGTTGCTGGAAGCTGCCGGTGTCGGTGAACGTGTTGAAGAGATCGCCACGTTCTGGGGCAGCAGCAGGCATTGGCAGGTGTTTGACCGTGTCGATCTGAATTGCTGTCCCCGCTGCACCTATCAACCCCATAACCAGATCATGGAACAGGTGATCCTGGAAGACAACATGACCTACAAATTCATCTGAAGGGGTGCGGTGTGCGATTAATTCTCCTGGCCCATGGACTGGCAACCCGGGCAGGTCATCACTACATGGAGGCTCGCGCTTTCAAGGAATAAGCAGCAAGGCATGAGTTTGGCTGTACAATTCTTGCCCATGGGGCGATCCTGCCCGACATTCGTGAAGAGCTGAACGCACTGGCCCTGTTTCAGTACTCCCCCTATGCACAGCCGTCCACCAAACGGTATCGTGGCCCCTGGGTGAACTTCTGGCGCCTCGGCCGGTCCCTGGGCAAACAACAGCTGAGTCTCCCTGCGGAGCAGATCACTGCCGCGGATATGGTCGTATGTCCGCTGACGACCGCCAATGAGCTACTGGGCCTGGCCTTATGCTTGGCCAGGCGCCCCCGGCAACAGCGGCCACGCCTGGCGCTCAATTTCATGATTGATGATATATCTCGACCGCTGCCGGGAAAAAACCGGTGGGCAGTCAAAAAAACGGCGGCACTGTTGTATCGCTGCGCCTTCAGCCTCCTTCGTCGGCAGATCCCTCCGGAACGGCTGCTGCTGTCTGCGGGCGGTGAGGCATTTGCCCGAACAATGACGGGAATTCTCCATCATCCGGTTGCCGTATTCCCCCTGCCGGTGCAACACGACCTGCGCCCCGCGCCGCGTGCCGGGCGGCGTGCAGGTCAGGCGCCGTTACTCGTTGTTCTGGGTATGATGCGCCAGCAAAAGGGTGCGCACCTGGTTGGCCCGATTGTCCGCGGACTTCTGGAGCGGACTTCCAATTGCCGGTTCCTGCTCCAGGCAAATCCACCGAAGTGGGAAGAACTCTGGCGTGAAGAAATCGGTCCCGCCAAAGACGGACGGCTACTCATCCATAGTGGTGAATGAGTCAGGAGGAGTGTCAATCCTGGCTGCAGGACGCTGACCTCGTACTCATGCCCTATAGCCCGCAGCACTACACGCTCCAGACCTCGGGGGTGTTTTCCGAGGCAATGGCCCTGGGCAAGCCCTGTATTGTCCCTGAAGGTACCTGGCTGGCCGACATGGCCCGCCGCCATTGCCGCGGCGTCACCATTTTTAAAGATCACAGCGCGGCGGCAATTGTTGACGCTACCCTGCAGTCGCTGGACAATCTGCCCGACCTGACCGCCACCATGGAGGAGAGCAGCACCCCGTGGCGGGAAACCATGGGCATGCAGGCCTACGTGCGGCGGTTGCTGGATGGCGCGGTTGGGCGGAGCGAATCGTAAAGCCGCAGGGCGTCTTCCTGTGCTGCGTGTAACGTTTCCCGACGTGTGGCGCGTGCAGATGTCGGATGAACTTACACTACAGGAAGTTATCGGGGGCAGAACGGAGCCGCCTTATGATAAATACTATTGATTATAGTGTGTTAGGATATAAAGGTGCCGGGCATGACTCTTGCTTTTCATTAAGCAGACACTTGATGTTTCAACTGAAGCACTAAAAGGAGCATGCCATGAAAAAAACAGTATCAGCGCTAACGCTGGCAGCCGCATTGACCATGGCGTTTACCGGCATGGCCTCGGCCGTAGCCCTGCCCAACCCGGTGGGAACATCCTTCCTCTACGGGGATTTCTACTCCTATTCGCTGCCGATTCTGGCCATTGAGTATGACATTGCCAACGGTGGCGGTACTGGCCCCGGAAATCCTTATTACGTTGCTTCATCGCCGGGGCAGATCTCGGATTATATCGTCATCGCCACCGGCGCCAACGGCAACCCGGTCAACACCAATTTTGCCGGCATGGATGATGCCTATCCCACTCCCAACTCCAGCCGCATAACCACCTTCAGCACTGGTACGACTGCTGACCCGGGCCCGACCTTCGCCGGCGACCAGGCCAATACCTGGGACAGCCAGCTTGCCGCCTTTGTCGGTGCAGTCGGCAGGACGCCGATTTTTTTCTTCAACAACAACCAGGTCAACTCCGGAGCGGCCACAAACCAGAATCTCTATGCCTGGGGGCGGATGACGCTCGTTGATGCGCAGGGGGCGCTCCCCAGCCTCGTGTTCGATTTTGCCAGCACTACCGGCGATAACGCCGGCATCCCGGTGCTCAATGCCGGTGTGACGCCCTATGCGTACACATCCACCGGCGCAGAACCGGCCAACGGTAATTACGCCCTTTCCGGCGGCCAGGTCATCTACACCGACTCAAACGGGGTGGTTCATACAGTCGACCATAATCTGGGTGCCAACCAGGCAGCCTATGCCATCTACTCGCCGGAACTTAACGAGATTCTCGCTATGGCAGATTTTGGCGGCTATGACTCCCTGTCCATCGATTTCCGCATGTTCGATCTGAACAACGGCTATGAGCAACTGTTCGTGCTGCCGGGTACTGTTCCTCCGCCACAAGTTCCGGAACCGGGTACCATAGTACTCCTTGGTTCTGGTCTGCTGGGTCTTGCCTGGTATGGCAGGAGAAGCAGCAAAAGGAGTTGAAAGAACGCATTCCTTCCGCTTTCACCAAGGGAAAACAGCAACGGCTTCTGGCATGCCCAAGAGCCGTTGCTGTTTCCGGCCGCCATCAAGTATTCCTGCCGCTCTTCTCCCCCACCGATGTGTCCCTTCACCAGTACGATCATCACCCATTGAAATTACCGGACAATGTAGTACACTGTGACGACTTTTTCTGACGTGCGCTCGTGGTGCGCAGGTAAATCGAACATCTGGAAAAGGGGAGTCATGGCCCTTGTAGCCTGGAACGACAAATATTTGCTCGGTATTGATGCCTATGATGAGCATCACTGTCGCCTGGTGACCTTGCTTAATGAAACCTACGAAGCAGTGAGGCTGAATAACCGCTTTGCCGTTAAAACCATCCTGGTACAACTGAGCGACTACGCTACCTACCATTTTTCCGTTGAGGAAGAGGCGATGGCCGCGGCAGCCTATCCTGCGCTGGCTGAGCACCAGCAGGCGCACGCGGAGTTTACCCGGCAGGTTGCCGAGTTTGCTGCGGCCCTGGAGGGTGACGAGGCCCTGCACAGAATTGCCGTGGTCGTTTTTCTGCGCCAGTGGCTGTTGAACCATATTCTCAAAGTGGATCGGGAACTGGTCGATTTCCTGGTGCTCAACGAGGGGTAGGAATACTCTGCGTCGGTGTCATGGGCTGACTGCCTGAAGCCCCGGATGAGTGATTATAACTGCGGGTATCGTTTCCGGGGAAAGGTGTTGCTGGTGCCAATCAATAGGGCAGAGAGGAGCTTGTATGCATGATGTTATGGGAATTATTCTGGCTGGCGGCGCCGGAGAGCGTCTGAAACCGCTCACGACCGTGCGGGCAAAACCGGCGGTGCCCTTTGGCGGAAAGTACCGGATTATCGACTTTGTGCTCAATAACCTGATTAATTCGGACATCAAGAATGTCAAAATTCTTGTCCAAACCCTGTCACAACCGCTCATTAACCATGTGAGCACCCTGTGGCCAT
>CAYSWG010000004.1:0-6639 GCA_964434465.1 uncultured Geobacteraceae bacterium | reverse complement strand
GAGACACCTCCCATCGGCGCCGGTCTACAATTTTTCCATTCAGTGCATTCCTGCCCAGAAACGTATGGGGGATGACTGGTACAAAAGCACGGCCGATGCCGTGTACCAGAACCTGAATATTTTTCGCGACAATCCCCAGTTCAAGCGGGTAGCGATCTTTTCCGGCGACCATATTTTCAAAATGGATGCCCGCCAGTTGGATCACTTTCACCGGGAAAAGGGCGCAGACTTCACCATTTCCGCCATGGTCGTTCCCGCCGATCAGGCGCACCGTTTCGGTATCGTCGAGGTTGATCAGGCCGGCCGGGTCACCGGTTTTTCGGAAAAGCCCAAGAACCCCAAGGAGATTCCCGGGAGACCCGGATACTGCCTCACGTCAATGGGCAATTATATCGCTGACATTCCGACCCTTGTGGACGCACTCAGCGAGGATGCCAGGCAGGAGCAATCCAGTCATGATTTTGGCAAGGATGTCATACCGTTCATGCTGAAAAAGGGACTGCGCATGTTCGCCTACGATTTTGCCGAAAACAGGGTGCCGGGGGAAACCCGGGTTTACTGGCGGGATGTGGGAACCATCCATTCCTACTGGGCGGCCACCATGGATCTGGTCAGCATCGAACCGGATCTCAACCTGTACAATCAGCACTGGCCGGTCAAAACCTATCCCGACTTCATGCCGCCGGCTAAGTGGGTCATGCGCCAGTCACTCATCGACAATGCGCTCATCAGCGGCGGGTGCATCATCACCCAGGCGGAAATCGGCAATTCGGTCCTCAGCCAGCGGGTACGGGTGGAGAAGCATTCCCTGGTTCGGGAAAGTGTCGTCTTCGCCGGTGTCACCATCGGTGAGGGTGCGAAGATTCAGCGGGCGATCATCGACAAGAATGTGGTTGTCCCGGCCCATACCCGTATCGGCTATTCCACCGGGGAGGATCTTTCCCGGGGTTTTACCGTCGTGGACGGTATCACCGTTGTACCCAAAGACTACGTTTTCAGTTGATACTGACTGGTGAATGACGGGGAAGGGCGTCAGGCGCACATGGCTTGGTGCCCTTTGTGCGTTTGGAGGGGCATCGGCGTGAGGGACTGCCCTGCCGCCGGATTCAGAGCATGAACAGCAGCGCGACCACTGCCAGGTAGAGGACCGCCAGAAGGACGCCGCTGCCCACCGGGTAACCGCCGGTCCGGCTGCGGCACTGGATGGAGTCCATCGTCTCCGGCCGCGGCCCGTTCCACAGGCCGCTCCGTTCCAGGAGCCGGAGTGCGCCGATCTGCAGAGTGGCTCCCGGCGCCGCAAAGAAGCGCCCCAGCGCCGGGATGAGGCCACGCCGCACCAGGGTCTGTACGCGGGCGCCACAACCGTTCAGGACGTGGTCGCTGAACCGGTAGAGGAGCGCGCTGCCCCGACGGTAGAACCAGTCCGTATCCAGGGCACGGCCCTCTTTCGGCGCCAGGCTGTTTTTCAGCAGAAAAAACATCAGCATGGTAAAGCACAGCACCTGCATGGTTTCGGCGAGATGGTAGGACGTATAGGGTTCATAGGTGGCCCGGAAGGGGAGCATGTCGTAGAGATAGGGCGTATGGATGCCGATGAACAGGCAGAGCAGGCCGGTGATTGCCATTGCGGCAGTCATGTGCCAGGGAGGATCGGCAGCCTTCTGCCAGGTTGTCCTCGAACAGCGGCGGCCGAACCAGATCTGGCAGGGGATTTTCAGGCCGACGCTGAGAAAGGTGCCCGATGATGCCAGCACCAGCAGGAATGCTGCCAGGAGCAGGTGTTCGTCGAATGCCGCCTTGACGGTCATGGATTTGCTGACAAAGCCGCTGAACAGGGGGAAGGCCGAGATGGAAAAACCTCCTATCAGGGTGAATACCAGGGTCCAGGGCATTTTGCGATAGAGACCTCCCAGTTCGGTGAACCGTGACTGGCCGGTCATGTGCACCACGGCGCCACATCCCATGAACAGCAGTCCCTTGTAGAGAATATGGGCGAAGGCGTGGGCGCAGACCCCATTGAGGGCCAGGTTCGTGCCGATGCCGGTCCCGGCCACCATGTAGCCAACCTGGCTGATGATGTGGTAGGAGAGCAGGCGCCGGCTGTCGTTCTCCATTGCGGCGTACAGCACGCCGTACAGGGTCATGACAACTCCCAGCCAGATGAGGATCTCCATGCCGGCAAAGCCCCGGACCAGGGCGTACACGGCGGTTTTGGTGGTGAAGGCGCAGAGGAAGACCGCGCCGCCGACCGTCGCCTCTCCGTAGCCGTCGGGCAGCCAGGCATGGAGAGGCGGGACCGCGGCGTTGAGCAGGAACCCGACAAGGATCAGCCAGGCGCCGAGCCCCGGCTGCTGAACGTTGAAGGCGTTGAAGGCCAGACTGCCCGCGGACTGACCATGGATGATGAGACCGGCCAGGAGCGCGGCGCCGCCGGCGGCATGGACCAGGAGGTACCGGAATCCGGCGGCAATGGCCGTGGGACTGCCCCGGAGCCAGATGAGGAACACCGACGAGAATGCCATGAGTTCCCAGAAGAGAAAGAGCGTCAGTAGATCCCCGGCGTAGACGGCGCCCAGGGCGCCGGCCACATAAACCCAGGCCGCGGCCAGTTCGCCCCGCGTTGCCGTGTTCAAGGCGTAGAGGGTGCCGAGCAGGGCCATGAGGGTGAAAATGTAGCCGAACAGGGTGGCAAGGGTATCGACCCGGCCGAACACCAGGTCCCATGCCAGGTAGGGTACCTCACCGTAGATACCGGGAACCAGGGCCTGAACCCGGGCGAATGCCAGTAACGGCACCAGCAGGAGAAAGGCCGGCCTGATCCGTTGGGGAATGAGGGGAAGCAGGGCCGCACCGGCCAGGAAGATCAGGGAGGGGTGGAGCCACAGTTCAGTCACGGTAGTAGTCCTCCCGACGCAGCAAGTATTTTCCGGCGCCTTTAGCAATAAGGACAATGAGGGCGCAACCGGCAAACCCGAACAGGGCCCAGAAGCCGGGGACCCGTTCGGCGGCGGTGTGGACTGCCTCCTTGTTCACGACGAACGGCAGGGCGTCGGCCACGATCAGCAGGGCGAGCAGTACCGTGAACAGCCTCCTGAGCAGGGGGCGGCGCCGGCGCAGTCGGGCGATGGTCCGGCGCAGGGTCATGGCTGCACCGCCTGGGCCAACCGCAGCAGGACGCTGGGGTAGAGGCCGATGGCAAGGGAGCAGATCGCCGTGAGTGCCAGGGGCACGACCAGGGTCAGGGGCGCCTCGCCCGTGGCGGTCGGGGCAGTATCCTGAGCGGCGGCGCCGAAGAATCCCTGGTAGACCACGGGGACGAAGTAGGCGGTATTGAGCAGTGCGCTGACGAGGAACACGGCGATCAGGGCCAGCTGTCCGGTGTCCATCGCACCGTTGAGCATCAGCCACTTGGACGTGAAGCCGGCCGTGGGAGGTACGCCGATCATGCTCAGGGATGCCAGGGCAAAGGCGCCGAAGGTCACGGGCATGGCCCTGCCCAGGCCGCCCAGTTCGGAGCAGTTCTTTTTCCGGGCGGCCACGTAGATTGCGCCGGCGCAGAAGAACAGCGTTACCTTGGCGAAGGCGTGGCAGGCGATGTGCAGCACGCCGCCAACCATGGCTGCCGGGGCGGCAATGGATACACCAAGGATAATGTAGGAGAGCTGTCCCACCGTGGAGTAGGCCAGACGGCGCTTGAGATTGTCCTGGGTGAGGGCGATGAGCGATGCGGTCAGGGTCGTTGCGGCGGCAAGGACGGTAATGACGGTGCCCAGCTGCAGGTCAGCGAGGAGATCGGTTCCGAAAATATCGAACACCACCCGCAGGATGGCGAAAACTCCCACCTTGACCACCGCTACGCCGTGAAGAAATGAACTGACCGGCGTAGGGGCCACCATGGCCGCCGGCAGCCAGCCGTGCATGGGCATCAGGGCCGCTTTGGCAAAGCCGAAGAGGAACATGAGCAGCAGGCCGCCCAGGGTTGTTGCCGAAGCACGTCCGGCCAGAATGCCGCCGGGGACGAAGTCAAGGGTTCCGCTGATGCTGTAGGTGATGATCAGGGCCGGCAGAATCAGGCAGACCGAGGCGCCCAGCAGGTAGCAGAGATAGGTGCGGCCCGCCGACCGGGCTTCATTGTTCTGCTTGTGGGTCACCAGAGGGTAGGTGGAGAGTGACAGCAGTTCGTAGAACAGGTACATCGTCAGCAGGTTTGCCGAGAAGGCCACGCCTATGGTGGCGCCGATGGCCACGGCAAAGGAGACGAAGTAGCGGGTCTGGTTGTGCTCCTTGAGGGACCGCAGGTACCCGATGGAGTAGACGGATGTGCAGATCCAGAGCAGGGAGGCGACCAGGGCGAAGAGCATGCCCAGGGCGTCGACCCGGAGTTGGATCGGTACGCCGGGCAGCACGCTGGCAATGGTCAGGACGATCGGTTGGCCGGCCAGCACCGCCGGAAGCAGTGCCGCGACCAGGCAGAACTTGCCAAGGGCCGCCAGGAGAGTCCATGCCTCGCGCAGATTCGGCCGTCTGGCCGAAAGCATGATCGGCACGGTGGCCAGCAGTGATATGCAGACTGCTGCCAGGGGCAGCAGGGAAGATGTCTCGTTCATGGTCGTGTCGGCATCGGGCGCCGTCTCCTCGGGGGGAGTGGGGTCTCCGTCGTGGTCCGGTTCAGTGGGCCAGGCCCGGCGGCAGGGTCAGGCGAATTACGTGCTGGACCAGCGGTCCTGTACCGAGGCCGACGGCAATCAGTGCCGCGGCGGATGCCAGCAGTGGACCGAGCAGGAGCAGCGGCGCTTCGCCGGTCAACCCTGCCGCAGGTTCGCAGTGGGGGTGTTCCGGGAAAAAGGCGGACTCCAGGATGCGGAAGAACAGTACGGCGCTCACCAGACTGTTGATGATCAAGGCTGCGGCAAACTCCCCGTGCCCCGCAGCCACCGCACCGAGCAGCAGGTACCACTTGCTGAAAAATCCGCAGGTGGGCGGAATACCGATGATGGCGAAGGCCCCGACGGTGAAGGCGGCCATGGTGAGGGGCATGCGCCGGTAAAGGCCGCGCAGGGCATCGAATTCCAGGGAGCCGGTCCGGTAGATGATGGCGGCCGCGGCCAGGAACAGGCAGAGGGTCATGAGGGCATCGTTGACAATGTGCAGCACGGCGCCGGTCGTCCCGGTTTCGTTGCCCAGCCAGACGCCGCCGACCATGTAGCCCACTTCCGCCACGAGAATATAGGTGAGCATGCGACGCAGGTTGCGCTGGGCCAGGGCAAAGGCCGAGGCGCAGAGAATTGCCAGGGAGGCGACGGCCACAATGGCCTGTTTGACGCCGGCATTGGCCAGTAAGACATAGTCAAGGGAAAAGACTGAGAACATGACCCGAATCATCAGGTAGACGGTCACTTTGGTCATGAGGGGTGCCATCAGCAGCCCGGCGCCGGTGGGCGCCAGCGTGTAGGCGCTGGGCAGCCAGTTGTGCAGGGGAAAGAAGGCCATTTTCACCCAGAGACCCACCAGCATGAAGCCGAAGGCGGTGGCAACGGCGGCCCCTGCCGGCAGACCGGGCAGGATGCCGGAGATGTCGGCCATATTCAGGGTACCGGTAAGGATGTAGAGGTAGCCGACGCCGAGCAGGTAGAAACAGGCGCCGATGGAGCCCATGATGATGTAGTTGAAGCTGGCCAGGGGCGCATGGCCCCGGCCCATGGCGACCAGGCCATAGGCGGTGATGGAGGTGATCTCCAGCATGACGTACAGGTTGAAAGCATCGCCGGTCATGGTCAGGCCGAGGAGGCCGGCCACCAGAATCAGGTAGAGGGTGAAAAACAGGTGTTCGCGGTCCGGCAGTTCCTGCTCGACACTTTTCAGGGCGCCGAAGGTGGCGGTCAGGGCGACGGCCGACACCAGCAGCAGCAGCAGGGCTGCCAGGGGGTCCAGCACCAGTTCGATGCCCAGGGGCGGCTGCCAGCCACCCACCGTATAGCGTATCGTTCCCGTGCGCAGGACCGTAAGCAGCACCAGCAGGGCGCCGGCGGTGGCTGCTGTCAGGGCGCCGACCACAAGCGGGCCGATCCAGCGCCGGCAGCGTCTGCCGAGCAGATTCACGGCAAAGGCGCCGAGCAGGGGCGCCGCCATGATGTACAACGGGAGGTTGGCGGCGGTCATGAACGGATCTTCTCCAGGATTTCATCTTCTTCGAGGGTGCCGTACTGACGGTACAGGCGGATGAGAATGGCCAGTGCGACCCCGGTGATGCTCACCGCGACAACTATTGCCGTAAGCATCAGCACGTGGGGCAGAGGATTGATGATCTGAGCCGGGTCGATTCCCTGGCTCAGGACAGTCTTCTTGTCGACGATGGGGATGCTGGCGCCTTGTTTGAGACCGGTGGAAATATAGAGCAGGATGATCGCTGTCTGGAAGATGTTCATGCCCAGCAGCTTCTTGACCAGATTGCGTTTGCCGATCATGGCGTAGAAGCCGATCATCATCAGCACGACGTAGAGCCAGTAGTTGTATTTGGCGATGACGCCCGCCAGGAGCTGTTCCATCTCAGAGCCCTTTCTTCAGGTCGCCGCCCGAGGCGAGATCCCAGTAGAGCGAAACCATAATGCTCATCACTGCCAGGCCGACCCCCACCTCGAT
>CAYSWG010000003.1:0-33653 GCA_964434465.1 uncultured Geobacteraceae bacterium | reverse complement strand
GAGGGATTCGGTCTCACCGAGACATCTGGTGCGACGCACATCAATCGGCTGGAATACCGGAGAATCGGCTGTGTAGGTGCCCCACTTCCGTTGGTCGATACCCGGGTGGCCCCGGATGGGGAGATTCTGGTGAAGAGTCCCGGGCTGATGACGGAGTATTTCGGAGATCCCGAAGGAACCGGAGCCGCGTTCGAAGACGGCTGGTTTCACACCGGAGACATCGGAGTGATCGAGGCCGGGGGAACGCTGCGCATCACTGGACGAAAGAAGAATCTCATCGTGACGGCAACGGGAGAGAACGTCGTTCCTGCCAGGCTGGAGGAAGCGTTGGAGCAGATTCCCGTGGTATCCCGGGCTGTCGTCGTGGGAGATCTGCACAGCTACCTGGTTGCTTTGCTCACGCTGAATGAACGTGCCGTGGATCGCTGGGCCACGGATCGGGGACTGGAGGAAGCCCCGGTGCCGGTTCTACGAACCCACCCGGACCTGTACCAGATGATCGAGAGGGAGATCCATCGTATCAATCCAGGCTTCGCTCCCCACGAACGGGTCCGGCGCTTTGCCATCCTGGATCGGGATTTCTCTCAGGAGCAGGGGGAACTCACCGGGGACCTGAAGGTCCGTCGGTCCGTGGTCCTGGAGCGATTCAAAGATCTCATTGCCATGCTGTACGAGGACAGAATATGACGGGTCTCCTGGCCGGTGCCGACGTTCTGATTGTGGTTCCCACGTACGACGAGCGGGAGAACCTGCCTCTGTTGCTGGAACAGATCTTCCGGCAGTTGTCCGAGGTGCAGGTCCTGGTGGTGGACGATAACAGCCCGGATGGGACGGGCATTCTCGCCGACGAACTGGCTGCACAGAATCCGCGGATTCATGTACTCCATCGACAGGGGAAGCAGGGTCTGGGAAAGGCCTATGTGGCAGGATTCAAGTGGGCGCTGGAGAGGGACTTCCAGTTCGTGTTCGAGATGGACTGTGACTTCTCGCACCGTCCCGAGCACCTCCCGGAGTTTCTCGCTGCAGTACAGGATGCGGATCTGGTGCTGGGAAGCCGTTACGTGCCCGGAGGGGGAACCCAGGGCTGGGGACTGAGTCGAAAGATCATTTCGGGCGGGGGAAACCTGTACGCTCGAACCGTACTGGGACTGCCCTACCGTGACTTGACCGGGGGATTCAAGTGCTTTCGTCGGACGGTCCTGGAGGCCATCGACCTGGACCACCTGTTGTCCACGGGTTACTGCTTTCAGATCGAGTTGACGACCCGGGCCCATGCCCGGGGTTTCCGGGTCAGGGAGATCCCGATTCTGTTTCCCGACCGGGAGCGTGGAGCATCCAAGATGTCCGGCGGGATCTTCAAAGAGGCGTTTCTCACGGTATGGAAACTTCGAAAGATCTACAGGTAAGCAGTCACCCCATGAAGTACTTCTCACCGCCCGTCGGTATCGAGCAGATAGGATTCTACGTTCCCAGTTACTGCATGCCCGCGGTGTTGCTGGCCGAGCGTCGCCGACAGAACCCGGAGAAGATCCGACTGGGTCTGGGTATCGAGAGCTTCTCGGTTCCTCTTCCCTTCGAGGACGCGGTGACCCTGGCAGCGAATGCAGCCGAGCACCTGTTTTCGGCCGGGGATGTGGCCCGGAAAGACATCTCCCGGGTGGTGGTCGCGACGGAGTCCTCCATGGACAACTCCAAGCCAGTTGCGGCCTGGCTTCACGGTATGCTGGGGCTTCGGGAGGATTGCGAAGCATTCGACGTGAAGTTCGCCTGCGTAGGCGGGATGTACGCCCTCCTCGACGCGCTGCGCTTCAGCGCTGCCGGCGGCGGGAAGGTGCTGGTGGTCACCACGGACATCTCCCTGTACGGTCCCATGGGTTCTGCGGAGTTCACACAGGGCGCGGGGGCGGTGGCCCTGGTGGTCAGCGATCGTCCAGACGTGCTGTCCCTGGACGTTGACCCCACCGGAACCTATACCCGGGATGAAGGCGATTTCTATCGGCCCTTCGGCAGAATGGAGGCGGTAGTCCATGGGGCCTACTCCGTGGAGTGCTATCTGAGATCTCTTCGTGCGATTCAGGACTACCAGCGCAGGGCCGGTATAGAGCATCTGTTCGAAGGACAACGGGCGTTGTCCTCCCTGATCTTCCATACTCCCTACCCGCGGCTTCCGCTGAAGGCTCTGGCCCGGGTGCTCTTGTGGAATCCGGTACCGTCCGAGGTGGAGGAGCATCTGCTTGGCGTGCTGGGGGTTGCTCGCCGCGCTGGCAGCAGAATCGGGAATCCGTATACTGCTGCCGCGCTGTTTGCACTGTGCGGAGTCATCGAAGGAATGGGAGAGTCTCTGGTGGGCGGCCGTGTGGGGATCTTCACTTACGGCAGTGGTTCGGGCGCGAAGTTCGTGGTGGGAACCATGGGAGAGAAGCTTGCCCGTCTTCCGCACGTGATCTCCCGATATGGCGAGCTATTCTCCTTGTACCCTCTGAGCGTGGAGGAGTACGAGGCTCTGCTGCTGAGACGGGAGATGCCGTGGTCGGATCCTCCCGTGCCGTTTCAAGGGTGGAAGCTGGCGAACGTTGACTCTACGGGGTATCGAACCTACGAGAAGGAGAGGTGACCCATGCCGAACGTGAATCGCCCTGCGCCGAAGGCACCGGTGCGCTGCGGTGTGCCCCTGTGGGGCTTGTACGACGAGCCCTTCTCCTCCATGAACCTGGACGAAAGCCGAGGTGTGGGACTGTACGGTTCCCTGCCTCGTCTGGTGAAGAGGTTCCGGCTGAAGGAGTGGCAGCACATCGCTGCTGTCCATCCGGACATCCACATGAGCTTCGCTGTGGTGGATGCGAAGATCGCGGGCAAGGGATTCGCCAGCGTGTTTCATCGGGGCAGTTGCCAGACAACGGACTACGACCGTCTGATTCCGGGGAAGTCAGCCCGGCTGCCGGACCTGCTGTGGGACGGACACGCACGGTTCGAGCATCGGGATCTTCGCATCGAGATCCACAACAAACTGGCTGAGGGGCGACACGAGATCGCTGTGGAAGCCAGGGCAGAGAAGGGGAAGCCGGCGCTTTCTGCGCAGCTGGTGCTGCATGAGGAGATGAGGGACTTCAGGCCCCTCGTGGCCGTATTGCCGTTGCCGGGATGGATGCCGGTGTACACCCACAAGATCCCTTGCCCTGTTGAGGGCACCCTCCGCTTCGGCGACACGACCTATGTCTATGAGCGCGACCGGGATATCGCTCTTCTCGACGTTCACAAAGGATTCTATCCTGTACACACGTTCTGGAAGTGGGCAACCTTCGCAGGGAAGGACCGTAAAGGTCGGTTCGTGGGGGCGAATCTCACTCACAACGTGGTAGAGCTGGACGAGGAATACAACGAGAATGCCCTGTGGTTCTCGGGGCGCCTGGAGGGGCTGTCTGCCGTACGATATGACATCCCTTCCGACTCCATGAAGCCGTGGCACCTTCGCACCACGGATGGGCGAGTGGAGTTGACCTTCGTTCCGCAGGGAATGCGTCAGTCCGACACCCGAATGGGGCCTGTTCGAAGCTGGTACAAGCAGCCCTTCGGGCTGTTTTCCGGCACTCTGCGTGACAGCAGCGGCGAAATCCACGAAGTGAAGGACGTCTTCGGTGTCAGCGAGCAGCACGAGGTTTGGTGGTAGTCCGACGTGTCCTCAATCCCCCTGTCCACCGCTTCTGCAACCACAACAAGCATGGCTCGATCTGGTCGGGGCGACTGGATTTGAACCAGCGACACCTAGACCCCCAGTCTAGTGCGCTACCAGGCTGCGCTACGCCCCGAAACTGTTTATGACTAGTGCTCACGGTCCAGAGCATCACGCAATAAGCGCAATTCCCGGTAAATATCCTTGAGCACGCTATTCTCCTGCGGTGAAACGACAGGTATCCGGTGCTCTGGAACCACGAGGAGCTCTGCATTGGCCAATCTGCCACGAGCGCCTGCTATGGTAAGTTTCTCTTCATAGAGGAGTCGTTTAATTGCCAGAACCAACTCTACATCACTTTGTGTGTAGCGTCTCTGACCGCTGCGACTTTTAATCGGCGAAAGTACTGCGAACTCCGTTTCCCAGAAACGGAGCACTGAGCAATTTACTTGCGCCAGTCTGGCAACTTCCCCGATTTTGTAGTATTGCTTGCTTTGCACCGAAGCGAGCACCGTGCCTACGATATCATTTCTCGTTGAGTGATGCCTTGAGAACTTGACTGGGCTTGAATGTAAGGATCTTACGGGCAGATATCACTATCTCTTCACCAGTCTGGGGATTGCGGCCGCGTCGGTCTGCCTTCTCTTTCACGACAAAGTTCCCGAAACCGGCAATTTTGATCTTTTCTCCCGACTCCAGAGTACTCTTGATGATATCAAAAACCATTTCAACAAGTTCGGCCGATTCTTTTTTAGAAAATCCGATCTTTTCGTAAATCTTTTCCACCATATCTGATTTTGTCATAACGTTCCTCAATAGACAATAATAACAAATGGTTAGATTAAATCGACGTCCTGTAGGCGTCTGGTTTATAGCATAGGGGGCCGATATTATCAACCGATTTTTACCTGATGGTCACATTTATTTTCTTCAACAAAGTATCAATAACCCGCTGATGATACCGCGACACGTCTTCATCGGTAAGTGTGCGATCAGACGCACGATAGCGAACTCTGACCGCAACACTCCGGTGACCGGCAGGTATGGATGATCCCGTGTAAACATCGAAGACATCAACCTGCTCCATCTCCTTTATCCCTGTGCCGGCGATGCAGGCAACAATAACGCCGGTTGCAATCTCGTCTGGTATGAGCATGGCAATATCCCGGGAGACGTCGGGAAATCTTGGTGGAGGAACCGCAGTACGCGTACCTGGACACAGGGTTGTCAAGAGTTCACAATTGAGTTCAAAATACAACACTGACCGCTCCAGGGCATAGTTCTCCAGAACCGTTGGATGCAACTCCCCGCACGACCCGATACGCTCCTGACCGAAATACAGCGAGCAAGCCTTGCCCGGATGATAATAGGGCTCGATATCACGTCTCTCAAAGGCTGTGCCTGGTATGCCAAGTCGATCGAAGATGCTCTCCAGAATGCCTTTTACGTCAAAGAAATCAATCTGCTCCTTACCGCTGCACCAGGAGTCGGGGTTTCGCAGCCCGCTCAGGAGTCCACCCACGCACAGTGGCTCGTCGGGCAGCGCCTCGCCCGACGGCAGATATACCCTGCCCACCTCACAAATATGCAGATCGAGTGTCCGGAAACTTGTATTACGCGCCGCAACTTCCAGCAGACCGGGAAGAAGCGATGTCCTCATAACCGATTGATCTTCCGAAAGGGGATTGAGTACGGTAACGGAATTTCTCCTTGAATCGTCATCAGCCAACAGTACCTTGCCGTAGCTGGCAGGGTTGATAAAGCTGTAGGTAATGACCTCTGAAAGCCCTTGACTGACAAGTACCTCCCTGACCGCACGCTCGAGCAGCTGGTGCCGTGACGGCTTCAGGGCAAAAGAGTCAACCTGCGGCATCGTGCCCGGAATTGCCCCATAGCCATGCAGACGGGCAACTTCCTCAACAAGGTCGATTTCCCGTTCAATGTCGACCCTGAATAGGGGAACAGTCACACTGAGCGTCTCAGCATCCACGTCAACAACCGTAAACTCCAGTGATTCAAAAATCCGCCGGATCTGTTCCCGGGAAAGGCTGACACCAAGGACCTGTCCAACGGTGGCACAACGTACTGTAACAACTCGGGGAGCGACAGGATCCGGATACACGTCAATGGTTCCAGCGGCGACACGGCCGCCTGAAAGCTCGGCAATCAATGCGGCAGCCCGGTCGAGTGCCTTCGGCAGAATGGCTATGTCAGCACCTCTTTCGAAACGATGGGAAGATTCAGTGCGCATTCCTTGTGTTTTTGCCGTTTTCCGAATTACCGTGGGTAAAAAATAGGCGCTTTCAAGCAGTACTTCACTGGTGGTTGGACTGATTTCCGAGTTCCCTCCGCCCATGATCCCAGCCAGCGCCACAGCCTTGCATCCATCACGGATGGTCAAGTCATTGGTGGTCAATACGCGCCTTTGCCCATCAAGCGTCGTAAACACCTCTCCTGCGGAAGCCCGGCGCACAATGATTGTCTGATCGGTAAGCCGGCTGTGGTCGAAGGCGTGCAGCGGATGGCCAAACTCCTGAAGAACGTAATTGGTCACATCAACGACGTTATTGATGCTGCGCACACCAACCGCCGCAAGTCGATTTACCAGCCATTGCGGCGACGGAGCGATTGTGCAACCGGAAATGAAACGCGCCGTGTATCGCGGGCAAAGGTCGGGATCATCAATCCGTACCGTTGCGACATCGGTAATGGAACGCTCCCCTTCAACCAGGGCGATTTTCGGATAAGACAATTCTTTTCCCAGCTTGGCTGCAATTTCACGGGCAATGCCGATTACGCTCAAACAGTCGGCCCGGTTGGGAGTGAGACCAATCTCGATAATGGTGTCTTTCAAGCCAAGCGCCTGAAACACGGGGACACCACAATCAAGTTCGGGGGGAAGAATCATAATGCCGGCAGACTCCTCGGCGAGTCCCAACTCCTTTTCCGAACAAAGCATCCCCAGCGATTCACAGCCGCGGATCTTTGACTTCTTTATGCGGAAGTCGCCGGGAAGCACTGCTCCAATCTGGGCCAGTGCAACCTTGTCACCTGCAGAAAAATTCTGGGCGCCGCAGACAACGCTAACAATTTCACGACCATTATCGACCTGGCACAGGGAGAGCTTGTCGGCATTGGGATGCGAGGCTTTATCCACGACCCTGGCAACGACCACATCATCCTGATCACTGCCAACCGACGTCATGCCTTCGACCTCCAGGCCAACCATGGTCAACAGGTCAGCGAGTTGCTCGGGCGTCAAATCAAAATCAACGAAATCCTTCAGCCAATTGTAAGTGACGATCATAGTAAATGCACTTTCAGTAAGGTGGAATCAAAAACTTGAAGCAATGCTGCAATAAATACGATTAAAACTGGGAGAGGAACCGGAGATCATTTTCGAACAGCAAGCGCATATCGCTGATGCCGTACTTAAGCATTGCCAATCGTTCGATGCCCATGCCGAAGGCGAATCCGCTCACCGCATCACTGTCGTATTGTACGTGCCGGAACACTTCGGGATCCACCATTCCTGCACCGAGAATTTCAAGCCAACCGGTATTCTTGCAGACGCGGCACCCTTTCCCTTTGCAAATCACACAGGCTATATCCACCTCGGCACTCGGCTCAGTAAAAGGGAAAAAGCTCGGACGCAGGCGGACACCGGTTCCCGGCCCGAAGAACTGGCCGAGAAAATTGGTCAGCACACCCTTCAAATCACTAAAGGCGACACTCTTGTCCACGAGCAGGCCTTCAATCTGGTGAAACATGGGTGAATGGGTAGCGTCAGAATCACAGCGATATACTCTGCCGGGCGCAATAATACGCACCGGCGGTGCTTGCTTGAGCATGGTTCGTATCTGGACCGGCGAGGTATGGGTCCGCAGAACAATTGATTCATCGACGAAGAAGGTATCCTGCATATCACGGGCCGGATGGTCCTTCGGAATATTCAATGCTTCAAAATTATAGAAGTCGAGCTCGACTTCAGGCCCTTCCGCTACCGTAAAACCAAGTCCCGCAAATAGTGCGACAACTTCTTCGATCACCAGAGTGATAGGGTGTTTTGTTCCCAGCGGCCGCCTTCTGCCAGGTAGCGACACATCAAGCAATTCGCTTTGTAATTTGGCTTCCAGTGCGGTCTGCTTGATAGTTATCAGTGCAGCTTCAATACGCTCCTCAAGCCTGCTCTTGACCTGGTTGACAATCTGCCCGGCGGCAGGACGCTCTTCCGGCGAAAGGGAACCCAGTTCCTTCATTACCGCGGTCAACAACCCCTTTTTGCCGAGATACTTGACGCGCAACTCCTGCAGTGCATTTTCAGTCCTGACAGAACAAAGTTCAGCTACTGCCTCGTCAAGAAGTTGTTCCAGTTGTTCTCTCATATTCAGTTACCTTCCAGTAATCTTTCAGTACACAATCTCCGGCACAGTAATTTCACCGTAGACGATCTGACAGCCTGCAAGACATTGGTTCAGAAAAAAGAAAAGGGATACGATGTATCCCAATTCTCTTCAATCTAGCAAACAAGTTCTTACATGGCTGATTTTGCCATGGCGGTAATTTCGACGAATGCGGCTGGATCGGAAACGGCGATATCTGCGAGAACCTTACGATCGATCTGAACATTTGCCAGCTTCAAACCATGGATGAATTTGCTGTAAGAAAGACCGCTGATTCTCGATGCCGCGTTGATTCTCGTAATCCACAGCGCACGGAAATCTCTTTTTCTGACTTTGCGATCACGATAGGCATACTTCAATGCCCGATCAACTGCTTCGGTAGCACTACGGAACAACTTACTGCGTGCACCTCGATACCCTTTTGCAAGCTTAAGAACCTTGTTTCTTCTTTGTCTCGCTTTAAAACCTCGTTTAACCCTTGGCATCTTCTACTCCTTGTCGGTATTTTGCCGGATCCGCAAGGGGAGACTGTTCCTCACGGTTCACGGACTTGAAGCGGACAGTATCCGCATACTACATATAGGGAATGAGCTTGGCAATATTCTTTGCATCAGCGGCTGCAACCAGGGCGCCCTGACGAAGATTCCGCTTACGCTTTCTCGTCTTCGACGTCAATATGTGGCTGGTGAAACCGTGGCTCCTTTTGATCTTGCCGGTGCCGGTTTTCTTGAAACGCTTGGCGGCGCCACTGTTTGTTTTTATCTTAGGCATCACTTTCTCCTTTTGCTCCAGATTACTGTAATGGAAACATGATTATTTTTTTGGAGAGACCATAATGAACATGTTACGGCCCTCCATTTTTGGCCTTACTTCAATCGTGCAGATATCCTCAAGGGCCGCCACAAAACGATCCAGCACCTGCTGGCCGAGTTCCATATGGGTAATTTCCCTGCCCCTGAAGACCACGGAAATCTTGGCCTTATTGCCCTCCTCTATGAATCTGCGGGCGTGCTTGATCTTGAACAGCAGATCATGCTCGTCAGTTTTCGGTCTGAGTTTGATTTCCTTGATCTGGATCTGAATCTGCTTCTTCTTGGCTTCTTGTTGCTTCTTACTCTGTTGATACTTGTATTTGCCGTAATCCATGATCCGGCAGACAGGAGGAACCGCAGTGGGTGAAACCTCCACAAGATCCAGCTGCTGATTTTCAGCAAGGGCCAATGCTTCCCTGAGCGGTAGAATGCCAAGCTGTTCACTGTTGGCTCCGACAACACGTACTTCTTTAGCTCGAATGGCCTGATTGATATTTACCGTGGGTTTCGCTATGGCGCCACCTCCTAATTAAAGCGTTTTGCTTCCTGTTCTAGAAACTCTATAAGCTCGGAAACCTGCATAGCCGGTAAATTCCGACCATCGCGGTAACGCGGCGTGACGGTTCCGGATGCAACCTCATTATCACCAATGACGAACATGTAGGGAACCCTCTGCAACTGGGCCTCGCGGATTTTGAACCCCAACTTTTCATTGCGGAAATCGTGCTGGACACGGATACCCGCATTTCGCAGAGAGGTAAATACCCCTTGAGCATAGGGGATTTGACTGTCGGTTACGGTCAGAATCATGCCTTGAACCGGTGCAAGCCACAGCGGGAAATTACCGGCGTAGTGCTCTATGAGAACACCAATGAACCGTTCAATGGCGCCGAGAATAACCCGATGGACCATGACGGGCCGTTTGCGCTCACCGTTTGCCGCGACATACGTCAGGTCAAAACGATCGGGGAGCGTAAAATCGCACTGGATTGTAGCACATTGCCATTTTCTGTCAAGGGCGTCGCGCAGCTTGATATCTATTTTCGGCCCATAGAATGCGCCGTCGCCTTCGTTGATATCGAAGGGACGCCCAGACTCCTCCAGGGCGGCCCGCAACGCGTTGGTGGCACGCTCCCAATCTTCATCACTGCCGATGGACTTCTCCGGTCGGGTTGACAATTCCATTTCGTATTCGAAACCGAAAATACCCATCACATCATTGACGAAGGCGATGACACCCTTGATCTCCCCATCGAGTTGCTCAGGCATGCAGAGAATATGGGCATCATCCTGGGTGAATCCGCGTACCCGCAACAGGCCGTGGAGCACCCCGGCGCGTTCATGGCGATGCACGGTACCAAGCTCAAAAAAGCGGAGCGGCAAATCACGGTAGCTGCGCAGTTGTGACTTGTAGATCATCATGTGGGCCAGGCAGTTCATGGGCTTGATGCCGTAACTCTGCCCATCTACCTCGGTAAAATACATATTTTCCCGATAGTTTTCATAATGACCGGAGCGCTGCCACAACTCCTGCTTCAGGATCTGCGGACCAAGCACAATGTCATACCCGCGTTTTACGTGCTCGCGGCGCTCGAAATCCTCAAGAATGGTCCGCAGCATGGCACCCTTGGGATGCCAGATCACCAGGCCTGCACCAACCTCGTCGGAAAATGAAAAAAGATCAAGTTCCCGGCCAATCTTGCGATGATCTCGACGCTTGGCTTCTTCAAGACGGGCAAGATAGTCATCGAGCTGTTTTTTATCGGCAAACGCGGTACCATAAATCCTTTGCAGCATTTTGCGCGTCTCATCACCCCGCCAGTAAGCGCCGGCAATGGAAGTTAGTTTGAACGCCTTACAGAAAACAGTGGAAGGAAGATGGGGACCTCGGCACAAGTCGACAAAATCACCCTGTCGGTAGAGGGAAACCGATTCAGCATCCAGATCTTCCAGTAACTCGACCTTATAGTCCTCTCCCATGTCCTTGAACAGCTTGACCGCATCAACCTTGGTCAGCACCTGTCGTTGAACGGCAATATTCGCCTTGGCAAGTTCACGCATCTTTGCTTCGATGGCATCAAGATCTTCCGGACTGAAGGGCGCATCCACATCAAAATCATAGTAAAAACCATTCTCAATGGCCGGTCCGATTGTCACCTTGGCCTCGGGAAACAGGCTCTTTACCGCATGGGCCATGAGGTGAGACGTGGAATGCCTGACTACCTCCAAGGCCTCCGGACTCTTGTCCGTGATTATCTCGACACGGTCTCCATCATGCAACCGGGCAGTAATATCGGCAAGCTCTCCATTGATTTTACCGGCAAGCGCGTTTTTAGCGAGACCGGCGCCGATTGTCCGCGCCAGTTCCAGAACGGTTGCATCTTCAGCAAGTGCTTTTTGTGAACCGTCCGGAAGTGTAATCCTGATCTCACTCATGTACGCTCTCCCCTAACAGAAAGAGGCATCGAACCTCGATGCCCCTGTTGCTGGCTTATGAATGGTAGGCGCGGGCGGTTTCGAACCGCCGACCCCTAGCGTGTCGAGCTAGTGCTCTACCCCTGAGCTACGCGCCTTCATAAAAACAACGCGATTTTTAGCAGGTCGATCCGTGAATGTCAAGGAAATTATTCACTTGCAGCAGAGCTTCACCCCGCAGAAGGTGAGCAACTCAACGACAGCCTGCTCCACCGCATCACAGTCGATTTCTTTCAGACACCGGGCATCAAGCGGACAGGCTGGAGTGGTGCCAAATCGGGTGCAGGGCGAGCAGTCTAAATTTCTGTTCAAAACACGGTGCCGGTTGCCACGGGGAGCCCATTTCTTGGCAATTCCCGGACCAAACAGGGATACGGTAGGCACATCCAGACCCACAGCAAGGTGTAACATGCCGGAATCGCCCGTTACCAGCAACGATGCCCGGGACAGAACTGCGGCCGTCTCAGCCAGGGAAGTTCTGCCGGCCAGACTGACACCATTGCCATCGGCGACAATGGCATCTCCTGCTGCGGCATCACCAGGACCACCGATTACGATTACATGCAGGCCATGCCGACAGAGTCGCCGGGCCAGTTCATGAAACCGTTCGGCGCCCCAGCGTCTCTCCGGAATACTGGCGCCTGGAAACAGGACAACATGGGTTTTGCCCGGCAATGATTTCATCAACCTGTCGGCTTGCTGCAATGCGGGTTCCGGTATCTGGAGAAAGGGAGTTGCGCTGGGCCAGGATCCACTGCACCCGAGCGGTTCCAGAAGAGTGAGGAAACTCTCGGCTTCGTAGGTATCATGACTATAGGGAATGGCATGGGTGAAGAGGCGTCGGCGCCCGTTGGTATCAAAACCCATGCGCATGGCCGCACCGGCAAATCGAGCGTACACCGCCGACAGGCGATGCCACTGCTCTGTATCAATAATAACATCATAGGTATCCGAGACTGCTTTACGGAGATCTTTCGGGCGATCATACAACAGAATCCGGGTTACGAAGGGACAGAACGAAAAGATTGCACCGTTACGCTGCTCCGCCAGCACCGTAATTTCAGCGCCGGGATAATTATCGTACAGAACCCTGATGGCAGGTATCAGCAATACGGCGTCCCCTATCCCTCCCGGTCGAATGATCAGGAACTTCCGGGGAACGTCCATTCCGGAGGCAGTCGGACGGGGCAGACCCCATACTGCGGCCGCACCCACACAACGATCAAGAAATTTCAGCAACCGGACCTGAACCATACATGCCTCCCAAGAGCGATCACCTACCTTAATCGCCACCTGCTGCTGGCGCAAGAAGAAATTGTCCACGGCCATAGGGCGCATCTTTGCCACAGTTAACCAGTTCTCCCATGAGAAGTACCGGGTAAAACTCCGTCAGGTCACCTTGCAAGGAAACGTTGCCTCGCAGACCGTCAACGCCGCCCGAAGAAGCATGGTGCCACCGAACTGAATTTGCAACCGACACCACTGAAGTGCTTGCTGAAGCAAGAAATGGGTAATCAAGGGGAAGCACCGCTCCGCAATAGTAATAGGCAAGAGAGGAAACCCGGCGCAGCAGACTCCGGATAAAGGGAGAAAAAGAAAATTCTCTAAGCAGGTGACCGGAAGAAACGCAGCGCAGAGGCGTCTTGAGCAGAATATTGACCCGGTCAGGGGCGAGGGTGTGCAGAGCGAGAAGATCATGAAGTGTTCCAATAGCAAACTGCTCCAGAAGCGTCGGAACACCTTCCCCGTAGATCTGCAGGAGGCACTGTGAACAACCGACAGAATCAATCCTTATCAGTCTGGCGGGCAGATTCAGTGATTGATACCAGCCGTCGAACATGGTGATAAGAACTTTGCAATAGACCGCTGCATGGTAAACAGCGGTTCCAAGCACTACCAGTTCGAAGGAAAAAACCTCGCCGGCCTGACAACAGGAAGAACAGGTATCTGGAAGACAAAGGGCAGTGAGGGTTTCTGGTGACGCCGCACCGCCTCGGGATCCGGGGCAAGCGCCTGGCTGAACGTGGCATGATACGGGCACGACTCCTGGTCGCTGCAGCCCCTGCAGAAAGAAGGATCAGGGCAAACGACCGAGCGGAACGCTGACGGAAAACTACCCTTGAGAACAAAAAGGGCAAAAGGGTCGGCGACGGGCGCCTCCAGGCGCAATGTGAATCGCAATCGTGCATATGAAACGTCCATTGCGGCCCTTCAGACGTCGTGGGCGGACAAAGAGCCCGCCTGACCGGTCACGACAACAACAAAAACTATTTTTTCAGCATGCCGAAAAAGCCATACAGGTTAACGTCCTTGTTCAATTCCGCCAGGGTTTTCGTCAGGGGAACCTCTTTGGGGCAGACCCTGACACAGTTCTGGGCATTACCGCACTCGGCAATGCCCCCCTCACCCATGAGGGTCTCGAGACGCTCATCACGGGTCATGTCGCCCGTTGGATGGAGATTAAACAGGCGAACCTGGGCGATGGGAGAAGGACCGATGAATGTGGAATGGGAATTATACTGGGGGCAGGCCTCCATGCAGCAACCGCAGGTCATGCACCTGGCAAGCCGATACCCTTCCTCCTGGTCCCTGGGGGCCATCCGTGGCCCTTCGCCCAAGTCATAGGTTCCGTCTATGGGTATCCAGGCGCTGACCTTCTTCAGTGCTTCAAACATCCGTGATCGATCAACATGCAGGTCCCGGACAACGGGAAACTTGGTAAGCGGTTCAAGAGTCAGTCTGCCGCCTGCCGTGTCGACCAGCGTTGAACATGCCTGGCGAACCTCGCCATTAATGAGCATGGTGCAGGCACCGCAAATCTCCTCCAGGCAATTGCATTCCCAGACAACCGGCGCTGTTGCCTTGCCGTGGGCATTAACGGGATTCTTCTGAATCTCCATGAGCACGGAGATGACGTTATGACCTGTTTCATAGGGGATAGTGAACTCTTCCCAATAGGGAGCGGATGCGGGCGAATCCTGTCTCTTTATTTTCAGGGTGATCTGTCGGTCAGGCATGCGTGTCACCTCCGGAAATGCCGCTTGACTGTTTATCCACAGTATAAACCCGGGGACGCGGCGCGATGTAGGCGGTTTCAACCTCCTCATAGGAGATGCGCGGACCGGAAGATGAGTAGGCGGCAATGGTCGTTTTCAGGAAAGTATCATCATCACGTTCAGGAAAATCAGGCTTGTAATGGGCGCCGCGGGACTCGTCACGGAGCAGTGCGCCGACGGTGATGACCCGGGCCAGCTCCAGCATGTACTTTAACTGGCGGACAAACTGGACTGACTGATTGGCCGTACCCCGGGAAGTATCAAGAACCCCCAGGCCATGCCAGCGCTTCTGGAACTCCTGCAATTTTTCATCAGTAGCCTTCAAGCGGTCATTGTAACGGACAACGGTTACATTTTCCGTCATCAATGCACCGAGCTCCTGGGCCATGCGATAGGGATTCCCGGCGCCATCCATCCGGAAAAGCGCTGCAAACTCCTCTTCGTGACGACGCTTTTCCCTGACAAACCATTCACCGGATGTCCCCGCCGAGGCGCTGGACAAACCCTGTGCGAAACCCATGGCGGCAGGGCCGGCAACCATCCCCGAATAGATACAGGACAAGAGCGCATTGGCGCCAAGACGGTTGGCGCCGTGGTACTGATATTCGCACTCGCCAACGGCAAAAAGACCGGGAATGTTGGTCATATGCCTGGAATCGACCCACAGGCCTCCCATGGAATAATGAACTCCGGGGAACACGCGCATGGGTTTCCTGCGAGGATCCTCACCGGTAAACTTCTCGTAAATCTCCAGAATCCCGCCCAGCTTTCGATCGAGATACTCTGCAGGGAGGTGGGTCAGGTCCAGATATACCTGGTTCTTGCCGTCAATACCCAGCTTCTGGTCGACGCAGACAGAAAAGATCTCCCGGGTGGCAATATCACGAGGAACCAGGTTACCATAGGCAGGATACTTCTCTTCCAGGAAATACCACGGTTTCCCATCCTTGTAGGTCCAGATCCGGCCGCCCTCACCGCGGGCTGATTCAGACATGAGGCGCAGCTTGTCGATTCCCTGGATGGAAGTGGGGTGTACCTGGATGAACTCGCCATTGGCAAAGCGGGCCCCTTGTGTATACAAGGCTGCCGCCGCGGCGCCCGTATTGATAACCGAATTGGTGGATCTGCCGAAGATAACACCCGGGCCACCGGTCGCCATGATCACCGCATCGGCAGAAAACACCTGTACGGCAAGGGTCCGCATGTCAAGGGCGGAAATTCCCCGGCAGACACCGTCATCGTCCATTACCGCACCCAGGAACTCCCAGAACTCGTACTTGGTAATGTTTCCGGCAACCTCGAAGCGACGGACCTGCTCATCCAGGGCATAGAGCAACTGCTGGCCCGTAGTAGCCCCGGAAAAAGCGGTCCGGCGATACTTTGCCCCGCCAAAGGCCCGGAAATCCAGATTGCCCTCGGGTGTCCGGTTGAACATGACCCCCATTCGATCCATGAGTTTGATGATGGCAGGCGCAGCGTGGCACATGTTCCGCACCGGTGTCTGGTTGGCAAGGAAGTCACCGCCATAAACGGTATCATCAAAATGCTCGTCCGGGGTATCACCTTCCCGTGTCGGTTGCACACAACCGTTGATCCCGCCCTGGGCACACACGGAATGGGAACGACGCACCGGCACGAGGGAAAACAGATCAACATGACCGCCGGCCTCGGCAACTTTGATTGCCGCCATGAGGCCAGCCAGGCCGCCCCCGACAATGATAATCCTGCTATTCATCACTCTGTACTCCAGAACCGGCAAATCCGGTGATCAGACAAAATAACTAAGTGCAGCAAGACCAAACAGCGCCAGGCCCGAAGTCAGCAGCAAACAGGCAATACTCAGTGCCCGCTGGGTTTTATCTCCTATTGCAAGTCCCCAGGTAATGCAGAACCCGAACATGCCGTTCCCCAGATGGTACGAGGCGGAAAGAACGCCAACAACGTAGAAAAACAGAATAAACGGGCTCTGCAAGCTCTGTTGAACGCTCTCGAAGCTGGCGTGGGTTCCCGTTAGCAGGCCGCTGATCCGGGTTGCATAGACATGATAGAGGATAAAGGCAAAGGCAACGACACCAGATACCCGCTGCAACAGGTACATCCAGTTGCGCAGGTAGCCATAACGTCGAACATTGGCCTGACCGGACACAATAATGTAAAGACCATAGAGGGCGTGGAACAGAATGGGTAGCCAGATCAACGTAATTTCAATGAGCAGAATATAGGGAAGGCCCATGAAAAACTCAACCATGGAGTTGTACACCTCTGGACCAAACATGGCGAAACTGTTGGTAAAAAAGTGTTCGACAAGAAATGCGCCGATGGGCAGCACTCCCGTCAGAGAATGGAGCCTGCGCACATAAAAGGATACCATGGGTAACGTCGCCAAGGATGACACTCTCCTCTCTGGGCATGGGTCAGGGACCGCATTGCATCGTCGGTAAAACCCTTGCCGGAAACCGGCGGGCAGATCCAGGTGTGGTTTAACCGGAACGAGGGTTGATGCGGATACTACCGGTTGCTTTTCCACGATCTATCTGGTAATAAAGGCAGGACTTAATAAAAAGAGAATAAATATCAACAAACTCGGTATATTGTCAACCTTGTATTTCAGAAAGAGCAGCCTGATGAAACAGTTCCACTTCACCCTCCATGGCACGGATTCCGGCACTGCCGCCCGGCGCGGCGTCCTGGAAACGCCCCACGGCACAATACAGACTCCCATTTTCATGCCGGTCGGCACCCATGCCGCCATGAAAGCCATGACGCCGCAGCAGGTCAATGAAACCGGAGCGCAGATCATCCTCTGCAACACCTATCACCTCCACCTCCGGCCGGGAGAAGCCCTGGTGGAAAAGGCCGGTGGCCTGCACCAGTTCATGGGTTGGAATGGACCCATACTGACTGACTCAGGGGGCTTTCAGGTATTCTCTCTGCCCAATAAGCGGATCACCGAGGACGGTGTTTTCTTCAAACACGAAATCTCCGGTGAAGAAATCTATCTGGATCCGGCTCGGGCCATGGCAATTCAGGAAGCGCTCGGCGCGGACATCATCATGGCCTTCGACGAATGCATACCCTACCCGTGTGATAGGCACTACGCAGCACAATCGACCCGTAAAACCCTGCGCTGGGCTGAAGCATGCAAAAAAACCCATAACCGTCCTGACCAGGCACTCTTCGCCATCGTTCAGGGTAGTGTTTTCGAGGATCTGCGCGCCATGTGCGCCAAAGAACTCGTTGACATGGACTTCCCCGGGTACGCCATCGGTGGTGTCAGTGTGGGTGAAGGGCTCGAATTGCTCAAGAAGGTTGTCGAATGTACCGCCCCCCATCTGCCGGCGGACAAACCACGCTATCTCATGGGCGTCGGTTTACCGGAAGATATCCTGGAAAGTGTCGAGCGGGGCATGGATATGTTTGACTGCGTCATTCCAACCCGCTACGCCCGCAGCGCCACTCTGTTCACCAACCGGGGACGTATTCGCCTGACCAGCAGAAAGTTTCGCCGCGACTTCTATCCGGTGGAACCGAATTGTACCTGCTATACCTGCCGCAACTTCAGCCGGGCCTACCTGCACCACCTCTTCGTCTCCAACGAAGTTCTGTCTGCAATACTGGCGAGCATTCACAATGTCCATTTCTACCTGAATCTCATGGCCGATATCCGCTCAGCCATCGAAGAACAGCGTTTTGCACGATTCAAACTGGAATTTCTCGACGAATATCTGAAGGGCGACAAATAAAAAGGCGGCATGTACTTCCTTGTATAGAAGCACATGCCGCTCCAGATCAGCCAAACGACAAAAAACTACCCCAACAGCTTGAATCCGCCAATAAGCGGCAGCGGTTTCGCCTCACCTTTGGCCGCATTGACAATACCGAGTATTGCCAGGACGAAAACAAACAGGTTACCCAGGGGCAGAATGATAAACCACCCAAGGATGGGGATGATGCTCCCGATTACGTTTACCGCAACAGCAGCCAGGAACAGTACCAGTCCCTGATTTGCATGAAACTGGGCAAACCGGGACTCTTTGGCAGCCAAAAGGGGAATCAGAAAAATTATGTAGGCCAGAATGGCCATCCCCTTATTCTTTTCCACATCATCCCTGTCAAACCCCTGCCCCGAACTTTGCTCGACCCTTTGCTCTTCCATGGTTCATCCTCCTCGAAATATGATTACAGTATTCGTTCTCACCCCGAATCGACGGGGGATGTCAAACACCCTAACGATACAACAAGAAGTGCATCCGTCAAAGGTCAACAGCCGGTTTTCTCCTGCCAGTCCCGATAAACCAGGGAAACCTGATGCCCTTGGATGCAGGCACAATCACCGAGGAGCATACAACGGTACGAACACATCCCTTATGCCGCCTGCCTGCCAAGCCCCTTGCGGTTCAGGTGGGGACCATACTTCTTGTCCATACCCTGAATGTGGCCGATAAGCCACCCCTTGAGGAAGGTCATGACCTCCTGACTCAAGGCGGTTCCTGAGACAAACTTCTCGCGGATCTCCATGAGCCGCGCAACGAGTGTCTCGTGGGCTGCCTTCTGGGCGTCATAGTCCGGATAACCCGCCTGCTGCATCAACTGCTCCTCGTGACTGAAGTGGGTGCGGGTGTAGCTTACCAGTTCGTCAAGGATACCGGCCAGGGAATCCGTTCCGCGTCCTTCCCGCATGGCGCCGTACAGTGAATTGATGATGTCTATCAGCCGCTGGTGCTCCGCATCCATGGCAGCCACGTCAACACTGTAACTGAGACTCCAGTGTATGAGCTTCCCCGACTGGTCAAGGCTGAACTGACCGACAATCCGCCGCAACTCATCGGACAGACGGGTCAGATGGTGTGCGGAACGGGACGTATCACGGGCCTTTTCTACGGTCAGGCCTACCACATCGTTAATACGATACAGATTCCCACTGATTTCACTGGTGGTTGCCGTCTGCTCCTCGGCTGCCGTGGCAATCTGCTGCATCTGCTCATTGACCGTGGTGATTTCATCCTGGATCATGCGCAGGGCATCCCCTGAACCGGCAATTTCCCGGGTACCAAGCTCAACCTCTTCTACTCCGGAAACCATTAATGCAACGGCCGAACTGGTATTCTGCTGTATTACGGAGATCATCTGGCCTATTTCCCTTGTTGCCTTGGTAGTCCGATCAGCCAGTGCCCGCACTTCGTCGGCCACCACGGCAAATCCACGTCCCTGTTCGCCGGCACGGGCTGCTTCAATTGCGGCATTGAGCGCCAACAGGTTGGTCTGGTCGGCAATATCCTCAATGGTCCCGACAATTGAACCAATCCGTTCGCTCTGCCGGCCCAGTTCCTCCACCGTAATCGCCGAGTTTTTGACCCGATCAGCAATGCGGTGCATGGCCGCAATGGAATTCTCAACGACAATTGCACCCTTGTTGGCAGATTCGTTGGCCCGGCCGGCACTTTCCGCCGCCAGAGAACAATTTCTGGCAATGTCTGCGGCGGTCGCGGACATTTCCTCACTGGCAGTGGCGACGGTTATTGCCTGCTCAGCCACCTGCTCGGCACCATCAGTCATCATCTCGGCATTGGAACGCATTCCCTCCGAAGATTTGAGTACTTCCGACGACGAGTCGGCAAGGGTACCGATCAGTTCCCGCAGACTGTTGACCATGACCTCGAATGATCCAGCCAACTGGCCGACTTCATCGCGGGACGCAACGGTGATGGCCACATTCAGATCGCCCGTTGCCACCTGATCCGCATCCCTGGCCAACTGCCTGAGCGGGACGGCAATTGCCCGCGCCGCCTGCACCGCCACCAGCAGACCAACAAGCACACCAGCACCGATCAACGCAGCAATCCAGAGTCGAGCCGATGCCGCCGCGTCCCGAACCAGAGCGGCAGCCGCGTCGGCGCCCTGCTGGCGGGAAGTTCGCAGGTCAGTCAAAAGAGTGGTGACCGCATCGTAGAGGGCTTTGCCCTCTGTGCGAGCCTGCACCTGAGCAGCATGGACATTGCCCGCAGCAATCAGGCCAAGGACAGTTTGGGCAGAACGGGTGTACTCGGACCATGCCGTTTGTAACCTGGCAAAGGACTTTTGTTCGGCACCCGTCAGGTGGAACCCCCCCAGTGCGGTGCTTGCGGAACGCAGCGCAGACTCCATGCGCTCCATACGCTGCCGATAACGGAGGAACTCCTCGGGTGTGTTTTCCAACAACAACTGCAACTCGGAACGGCGATAGGTATCTACGGTTGTGCCAATTTGGGCAAGGGTCGCCACCCCGGGCATGAGATTGCTGCCCATGTGATCAGCAACAGACGAAGCAACCGATAATTTCCAGACCGCAATACCACCGATAACCACCATGAACACCATAACGGTCAAAACGGCTGCAGCGATCTTCACCCGGATACTGAGATTCTTAACCATGGCACCCACCTTATTCTGAATAGGATGTTTTCCGAACTCCCCACATCCGGCCGGAGCATAACGGAGCAGTTCACGAGATCCTTATCGGCCCGACACAACACAACTTAACTGATTAGTGCACGTGATTAGTGCGGGTAATGCGGATTCCCGGTGGAATGCATGCCTTGCGGCAGGGAAGGTGCTGGAGAATACTGTCAGGAAAGGGTGAGAAGAGAGCGTGCGTGAAGTGCTCAGGACGATGCTATCATGCAGACAGCGCCTTTGCCACGGCCTGAAGCATGGCTTCCGGTGAGATACTGCGGCGACAGGCTGCATCGCTGTCGCATTCGGTCCGAAAGCAGCAAGTGCAGTGACGTGGGGATTGCACGATTACCTGGCCATGCCCGCGCGGACCACTTCGTTTACCGTCACTGGCCCGATAAAGGGAAACTGTTGGCGTACCCACGGCAGCTGCAATATGAACCGGCCCGGTATCGCCACCGACGACCAGATCGACTTTTTTCAGCAATGCAGTGAATTCCTTGAGTGAATAGCGGTCAATGACCCGTGCCCCCGGGCCTATTTCCGCAGCAATGCGGGAAACCACGATCCGCTCTGCTTCACTGCCCCATGACAGAAGGATTGTGCCATCGGGATACCCGGCAAGCAGTTCCCTGCCGAGGGTCACCCACCCTTCATCGAACCAGAGTTTTGTCTGCCATGTCGTCCCGCAATGGAAAAGAAAGACCAGGCTGTCGGCAAGAGTCGCGAGCAGTGTTCTGGCTGTTTCGTCTGCTTCCGGCGAAGTATGGATCTGGGCAGTAAGGTGCATGGCATGAAAATCCTTGCCAAAGCAGATACTCACCAACCGCAGATACTGGTCGGTAACATGGTAATCCTGAGGCCGGGTCGGTACCTGCCGCGTGGTAAAATACTGGTTCACCGACTCCTGAAGGTTTTCCTGGACAAAGCCGATTCGCTGCTCGACCCCGGAAAGCCAGTCAATAAAAGCGCTCTTCATGTTCCCCTGCAGATCAAAGAGAAAATCGTACTGTTGTGCACGAAGTTCCTGCCACAACAAACGTACCTCCTGGCGGGTTTGACGGGCAAAAGGTCTCCGTCGCCACACCTTGGTCCGCACCAGAAACAGGCGACGGATCAGAGGATTGCCGTCGAGAATATCCCGGAACGGCTCTTCAACAACCCAGTCGATTTCGATACCTGGAGAAACCTGGTGCAGATAGTCAAGAACCGGCAAGGCATGAATAATATCGCCCAAGGCGCTCATTTTTACGATCAGTACCCGCATACCATTGACCGGTCTGATTACCTGCCGGCCATACCCTCCCCCGAAAACCCGCAGAAAAATGCCGGCAACCGCAATGAGCGCCGGCAATACATCAAATAACCATCAGGGACCGCATTGAACTAGTCATCGAAGTCCCCGGCCGGACCTTTATCGGAAGTCAGCAACGCCGCCCGGGCAACAATCTTTTCCGGGGTCCATTCGGCAGGGTCTTCAATCCTTGCCGACTTGGCCCCCAGGTCGTAACTTCCGGCGGCAAGGAGCGCTTCTAGTGCCAGGGGCGCCGTGTCTGCGGCGTTGAACACCTCCGTCATCATGGTATAGGCGAACCGTTCCACATCAGCAACCATCCGCTCACGGAACTCCCGCGGCTGGGAAAGAAGGCGATTGTCGAAGAGGAGATTGAAGTTCTTGTAATCTCCGGGTTTGTACCCTCTGGAATCAGCTACCGCAACAATCTCCGCCCACAGGGCATCGTCCATCCCCTTGTCGGACTCCTTGATGAAACGACCTTGGTCATCGAGAATGGCATTACCGTAATCATTCACCCGCAGCCCCCAGGCCACCATCTGCAGAGCCGTTGCCACATTGGCCTTGGTGGTTCTGGTCCTGGTCACGATGTCCCTGAGCCGTTCCGAACTATTGCCGGACGTGCCATGCTGGGCGCCGGAAAGCCCATAGGGTTGCAACGCCCCATGGATCTCCGCGGTCAACCCCACCTGGATTCCCTGGCCGCTGGCTTCAATACCATGGGTCGTGCCATTGTTGAGGGCGATCCAGTCAGGAAAGATCCCGTTGGCATTCAGACCCTGGATCACGAACAGGGCATCTTCAACCGTGGACAAACCATCTTTGCCTTTTATCTCGCCGACCTCGGTTTCAAGGCCGGACCAGCCCGGCACAAAGGGACTCAATGCAATGCTCGCCAGAAGGTTGCGGTCATCGGGAAGATGGGATGCGTCAATGGCAATGGAGGTGATGCCCGCATCGAACATGGAAGGCACCTCAATCCGGGCAGCAACGAGATCCTTGTCATTTTTGATGCCGTAATGATCCGCATGGATGGCAACCGGTACCGTTATGCCCAGTTCATTGCATATGGCATCCACGTGGAGTGCCATGTTCCAGTAATTGACCGGACAATAGGCCTTGGCGCCCCCTTCCGACTTGGCAATTTCGATGATGACTGCAGCGTTGGCCCGCTGGGCAGCCCGCAGCACACCGCGGATGATGAAGGTATTCCGGCCGTTGGCGGCTATGGCCATGGACTTGCCCTTGGCAAGCATGGCCCGGTCTATCGCTTTGCCGCTCACCAACAGCGCCCTGGAGTGTGGAAACAGTTTCACAATATTCGGCGGGCGGCCAATGGCCAACGCCTTGACAAAATCGGCCTCATAGCCGCAACACGGGGTACTCATGGGTGATGCCTCCTTGTTTTCAGCTTAATTTTTCCGGACATCCGGTTGCCGCATGATCCAAACCGGCCATTACGCTTCCCAGTCTGTATAGCATGTCACTTGGGACAATTCAAGGTTGACCGCCCCCGCTATCGTGCCCATCCGGCCCAAGCACCTGGGCAAGTTGAGCAAGTCGGGCAGAGTGCACCAGGGCGAGCACCTCGTCCTCGGCCAACAGCACATGGTCGCCACGGGGAATGAGCAAACTGCCATTCCTGATTATGGCAGTGATAACACTTTCGGCAGGAAGCGCCAGTGAGGCAATGGTCTTGCCGGCGGCAGAGGAACGGGGATGCACTTTTTCATCCACCAGCACATAGGCGCCCTTGCGCAGTTTGAACAGGGTCATCATTTCGCCGACGGAGAGTTCCTCGAGTATCAAGTGCGCCAGCAGGTCGGCCTGATTGAGGGCCACATCGACGCCCATCTCCCGGGTAAACATCCAGGAGTTGGCAGGGTGATTGACCCGGGCGATGATCCGACGTACGGAAAACTCGAAACGGGCCAAACCGGCAACCACCAGATTGGTCTCGTCATCACCGGTAACCGCAGCGACCACATCCGTCTTGCGGATGCCGGCCTTTTCAAGAACGACCGGATCGGAACCGCTGCCCGACAGAATGCTGTCGGCGGGCAGTACCTGCTGCAGACGGGAGGCCACTGCGGCATTCGCCTCGATAACAGTCACCGCGGCGTCACCGGCCAACAAGAGGCCGGCCAGAGAGGTACCCACCTTGCCACCGCCGACAATCAGTATATTCATGGCTTCTTTCCCCCACGCTCCCTTGTCACGACCAGCCAATCTAACCCGGCAAAAGCCGGGAACGGCCCAGTGGACTAATGGAGGCCGAGCAACGCCTTGAGTCGATCACCCGATGCTGCCAAAAGTGCCAGGTGAACCAGATCGTCAGCCTGCAGAAGGGTGCCGAGGGTGGGAATAACGGTCCGACCATGGCGGGTTATGGCAATAACGGTCACTTCACCCGGTACGGTCAGTTCACAGACCGGACGACCGACCAGCAGATGGGGCACTTCCGACTCGACAATATCAACCTCACCATTCCCGACACTGAGCAAGGTTTCCAGATGGGCGTAACAAAGAATTTCCACGGCGCGGTTGACCCCCCAGGTTACCTGTGAAATAGACTGCACGCCAAGTCGGCGATAAATCTCTGCCTTTCGTGGATCATGGAGTCGGGCCACAACCTTGGGCACCCGGAAAAACAGTTTGGCGACACGGGCGGTTACCAGATTCACTTCATCGCTGTCCGTCAGCGCCGCCAAGCCGTCTACACGCTCGATACCAGCACGCAGCAACACCTCCCGGTCAAAACCGATACCGGTAATGGTCTCGCCGCTGAAGCAGGGTGACAGACGGACAAAAGACGCGGAATCGCGGTCGATGACCGTAACCCCGTGGCCGCGCCGGAGCACGGCGTGGGCCAAAGCCGCACCCATGCGGCCACAGCCGACAATCACCAGTTTCATGGAACTCCTCCCGGAGCATCCCGTCGCCGCATCAGCCATCGGACACCAGCCTTGCGCAATTCTTCAGCGGCCAGGAGCAGCGGCGGCACGATGAGCAACGGCAGCCAGATGCCTGTCGGCAAGGGAACAAACCCGAAGAGCTGCCGCAAACATCGAACATGGATAAGAAGGACGGCTAGCACCAATTCTACCAGTATCCCGGCAAGAAGAAAGCGGTTGCTGAACAAGCCAACGGAAAAGACCGAGGTCCGGTCAGTGCGGCACGCGTAAGCATTGCCGATCTGTGTGGCAATAACCGCAGTAAAAAACAGCGTCGACGCGAGGGCGTAGACATACCCCTCGCGGCTCGTGAGGCGCTCGGCAAAGGGCAGCAGATCGACTCGCGGCAAATTGAATGGATCGTGATAGCCGAACAGGGCATAAAGTGCAAAAAAAGCGGTGAAGCAAAGCACCGTCTGCAAGGTCCCCAGCCAGAGCAGTGAACGGACCAGCAAGGGGCCGTCAATGAGCCGCTCACGGCGACTGCGGGGCGGCCTGTCCATGATTCCGGGTTCTGGACGCTCCGCCCCCAGGGCAAGGGCCGGGACCATGTCCGTCCCCAGATCAATGGCCAGAATCTGCATGACATTCAGGGCAAGAGGCATACCGAACAGCAATTGAAGAATGAACGGCCAGGCTTCCGGCATGTTGCTGGAAAAAATGTAGGTGACGAATTTCCTGATATTCGCATAGACGGCGCGCCCTTCCTCAATTGCATGAACAATCGAGGAGAAGTTGTCGTCGTCCAGCACCATGTCAGCCGTCTCCCGGGCCACATCGGTGCCGGTGTTGCCCATTGCCACACCGATATCGGCTTTTTTCAGGGCTGGCGCGTCATTGACGCCGTCGCCGGTTACGGCCACCACATGTCCCATGCCCTGGAGGGTGCCGACAACGCGCAACTTGTGCTCCGGTGCTACCCGGGCGAAGAGCACCTCGCCCTGTAAGGCCTGCTCCAAGGAGGAATCATCCATTCCGTCCAGATCCCGACCGGACAGTAACAGGGGCCGCTCAACACCGACAATGCCGATCCGTCGTGCGATGCTTTCCGCGGTAAGCCCATAGTCGCCGGTTATCATGATGATGCGGATACCTGCCCGTCGGCAGGTTGCCACCGCTGCAGCCACCTCATCCCGGGGCGGGTCGAGCATGGCGGCCAACCCGAGAAATATCAGCTGCCGTTCGACCGCATCACTGGTGAAACGGTCATGATCCGTCGGCAGGAACCGCATGGCCATGGCAAGAACCCGCATGCCGGCGGCGGCATGACTGTCCGTTACGCGGACGATCTCCAGACGCTCAGCGTCAGTAAGAATCCGCGTTGTCCCGGCGCGTCGTGCAGTCTCACAGAGATCAAGGATCTCTTTCGGTGCCCCTTTCACAAAGACAAGGAAACCGACAGCTCCGTTTGTTCCCGTAACGGTCTCCAGCGAACTGCCCTGCACCTCGAGCGAGTGAATCGTGCTCATCCGCTTGCGGCGAGAGTCAAAAGGTAGTTCACGGCGGCGGGGCAGTTCCCGGGCCAACTGCCCGAAATCCATGCCTCCCTTCCCCGCAGCAACCAGCAAGGCTGCTTCGGTTGGATCGCCGAGAACCCGCCATGGGTCGCCGTCCGCCTCAGGGGGAACAAGCCGTGCATCGTTACAGAGAACCATGGCCCGCAAGAGCAGGTCCAAGTCTGACGCCGGCGAGATAGTGGCAAGAACCCGGCCATCTTCCAGCAACTGACCCGTCGGGTCATATCCAGTTCCGCTCACCATGATGGAGCGTCCGGAAACCCACAGGCTTCGCACGGTCATCTCGTTCTGGGTAAGCGTGCCGGTCTTGTCCGTGCAGATAACCGAGCAGCAGCCAAGGGTTTCAACGGAAGATAATTTCTTGATGAGTGCATTGCGCCTGGCCATGCGCTGCACGCCCATGGCCAGGGCAAGCGTTACCGTGGGCAGCAGCCCTTCAGGTACAAAGGCGACTACCATCCCCAAAGAAAACATGAACCCGGCACTCACCGGACGATGCAGGACAAGCACAGACAGCAGAAAAAAGACAATACCGATACTGACGGCAAGAACGCTCACCACCGTCGTCATCCTGTTGATTTCCTTCTGCAGAGGGCTCAGCTCCTCGGGCAGGCCCATGGTCAGGTCGGCTATCGTCCCGAACCGGGTGGTCATACCCGTTGCATAGACCACTGCCCTGCCCGTACCACTGGTGACCGTAGTGCCGGCATAGATCAGATTGGCACAATCGTCACCGAAACTGTCAGGGGTCGTGAGCGCTTCCGCCGTTTTACGCAGCGGATGGCTCTCGCCACTCAGGGCAGACTGATCGACTCGCAACTCGGCCTCCACCACGAGCCGGCAATCTGCGGAAATCCTTTCGCCCTCCATAACGGTAATCTGGTCTCCGGGTACCAATTCGACGGCGGGAACACGCTGTTCCCTGCCATCACGCACCACCCGGGCCGTCGGCGGCAACATGCCGCGCAGCGCTTCCATGGCTTTGCCCGCCCGATACTCCTGCCAGAATGAGAACGCGCCATTGACCAGGACAACGGCCCAGATTGCCCAGCCCAACTGGGAAAGTCCGGCGACAAAGGCGATGCCGCCCCCGCACCAGAGCAGTATGGCCATCAAATGGGTGATGGCTGCCAGAAACCTGACGAACAATGATTTTTCCCGTATCGGGTGGAGGCGGTTGACTCCATACCGCCTTCGACGATCTACCACCTCATCCTTCGTCAAGCCGGTGGGGCTGCTGCCCAGCAGCGGAAACACCTCCGCAACCGGCACGACATGGATTGCATTGCGCAGGTCGTGCGCTTGTGTTAATGGTGACTTGTCGTTCATAGACACGTCCGGAGAGCGTGAAATATCATCGAACTGAATCTGCATCTGTCCAGATCAAGTCTACCCTATCAGGACTGATGCGCATCACCCTCCCTGCCGTACGGGTACGGTAACAAACCTGCTGGTCCGGAGAATAGTGTGGTTGAGACAACCCAGTTTTGTGAATCCCTGCTGGACACCCACCTGACCGTTGATGTCCGCACCCCCCTCGAGTACGGGGAAGATCATATTCCCGGTGCCGTAAACGTGCCACTCCTCTCCAACGAAGAGCGCATCGTCATCGGCATCATCCATAAGAAGGACGGCCCCCTCGCGGCACGACAACGGGGCCTTGAATTGACCTCCGGACGATTTCCGGCCATTGTGACCGCAATTGTCGATCACGCCGACGGCAGACCGGTACTCGTCTACTGCTGGCGCGGTGGTCTGCGCAGCAAAACCGTTACCGCCATCCTGGAACTGACCGGCCACCGGGCAATCCAATTGACCGGCGGTTACAAGGCCTACCGGAATCGGGTAGCGACATACTTTTCACCCTTTCAGCCCCCTGGACCGCTGATTGTCCTCCACGGTCTGACCGGCGTCGGCAAGACAACCCTACTGCACCAGCTCGCGGAACGGGGTCATGCCGCCGTCGACCTGGAGGGCCTTGCCCGTCACCGCGGTTCTGCCTTCGGCTCACTGGGTCTCAATCAATCACTGGACCAGAAGAAGTTTGAAAGTCTCCTCTGGCAAGCCTTTCGCATCTGCCCGGCCGGGCAACCGATTATTATTGAAGGAGAGAGCCGCCGGATAGGTGCCCTTTCCCTTCCGGGTAATCTCTATGAAGTAATGCGGGAGGGAATCAAAATCTGGTGTGATGCGTCCCTGGAAACCAGAGTCGCACGACTTATCACTGAATACGGCAAGGAAGAGTACCGGGAAGGCATGGCTGCCGCCCTGGGGCGAATCAGTAAAAAACTGGGCAGTACAACCAACCGGGAGTTGACCGAGCACCTTGAGCGGTGGAACCTGGGGCCGTTCATGGCCGGTTTGCTGAAAAACTACTACGACCGGGTCTACTACAAGACGAGAAGCTGGCAGGAAGACCGGCAGATATCTCTTGAGAGCTTCCCGTCAGCCGTTGCCGAATTGGAAAAGTTTATCCACGAGCAGCAATCAGGCCATTCCGCCTGCCACTCCTGAAAAAGCGGGCTGCCCCGATGGACAGCCCGCAAAGGGTTCCGCGCACTACCTGAAACGCCGACTAGGATGCAAGCCTGAATGTTTCCACAACCCGCTGCAGTTCTTCTGCCAGACGTGAAAGCTGTGTTGCCGCAGCAGCCGACTCCTGGGAGCCCCTGGCCGTATCTGCAACAACCTCGGTGATCTGCTGAATATTATTGGTAATCTCACTGGTGGTCGAGGTCTGCTGCTCCGCCGCAGTGGCAATCTGGCTGATCTGCATGGTTACCGAGCTGACCTGATCAAGTATCTCCTGAAGTGACGTCTCCAGCTGGGCAGCATCCTGGGCCCCCTGCTCCGTGCCCCGCACCCCCTCTTCCATGGAAACGATGGCCGTTTTCGTCTCACTCTGAATGGAGCGGATCATTTCACCGATTTCCTTGGTCGCCTTGGTGGTCCGCTCGGCCAGTGCCCGCACTTCGTCGGCGACTACGGCAAACCCCCTGCCCTGCTCACCTGCCCGGGCCGCTTCAATGGCCGCATTAAGCGCCAGAAGGTTGGTCTGGTCGGCAATATCTTCGATGGTGGACACAATGGCGCCGATCTGATCAGAACGCTCGCCAAGACTGGCCACGATCCTGGCATTCTCTTTGGTCCGCTCGCCGCGACTGCGAATGCCGTTGACCGTGTGCTGCACCACCTGGAAACCCTTCTTCGTGGTTTCCGTCACCTGGCCGGCACTTTCCGCCGACATGTGGCAGTTCTGGGCTATGTCGTTGCTGGTGGCTGACATTTCTTCGCTGGCCACGGCAACCGTACCGGCCTGGGCCGCCACCTCCTCGGCGCCGGTCGCCATCTGTTCGGCAGTCTGCGACAGCTGGTTCGACGCGGTTGCCACCTGATCGGCGGTAATTTTGATGGTGGAAACGACACTATGCACGGAATCGAGCATACGGTTAATGGCGTGGCCAAGATCGCCGATTTCATCCTTGGCATAGATTTTCAGCTTGGTGGACAAGTCACCGTCGGCAACGCGCCCCACAGCAGCGGTCACCCTGCGAAGCCGCGTGACAAAATTGTGAATAAGGAATATGGCCCCGGCCAGGCCGAGGATAAAGGCAATCGCCCCGGCCAGCAGCATGAAGATCCGCAGGTTCCGGTAGAGGGACTCCGCCCGGTCGTAGGCTGTTTTGACGTTTGCCTCCTGTAAACCCTTGAGAGTATTCAAGGTCTGCTGGGCCTTTTTCGTCAACGGCGCCGCCTCCTGGTTTAACAGGGAGGAGGCCTCATCCTTCTTGCCAGCCAGGGCCAGGTCGATGACCCGGTTGTTGACCTGGGCAGCAGTGGCAGCAACAGCCTTGAAGGAATCAATCAGCTTGATCCCCTGGGGGTCTCTTTCCAATGCCTCGAGCTTTTTGATATTCTCGCGATATTCCCCGCGGGCTGTCAGGATGGCCGCCTTCTGCTGTTCCACCGCCGCATGACTACTGACCATGATAAGGCTCTGCATGCCGATCATCAGTTGGTCAAGGGACTGCGTAGCCCCGGCGGCATGGACGGTTTTCCGATACTCGCCGTTGACGATACCTTCCAGTGATCCCTCCATTTTGCCGATGCTGCTGATACCGAAGTAGATCATCAAAGCCATCATGAACAGGATGAATCCAAACACCAACCCCATTTTCAAACCAATCCGCATCTTTGCAAATAACATGATTCTTCTCCTTTTCCCCGAAAGTCGCCCGTTGCCGGTTATAATCAGTAACGCGTTGTCTGGCACAACGATAACAGTCGGGGAACTCTTCCCGACCTGAAACGCCATTCGCTGCTTCTGGCTATCTCATCGGCGGGCTGGAAAAAAACTTGAATTCATTTTCTAATTAAAGTTACGGGCATCGCCCACAAAAAAAGGCGACCCCCCTGGAGAGGTCGCCCTGGTGCAGCAGCGGCATAGCGTCGTCAGACCTGGGAAGCCTGCAATGCCTGCTCAATATCGGCAACCAGATCATCCGCATTCTCAATGCCCACCGACAGCCTGATGAAATCGGCCGTGACACCGGTGGCAATCTGTTCCTCCTCGGTGAGTTGCTGGTGGGTCGTGGATGCCGGATGGATCACCAGGGATTTGGCATCGCCGATATTGGCAAGATGGGACAGAAGTTTGACATTGTCGATGAATTTTTTTCCGGCAGCCACCCCACCATTGATACCGAACCCGATGATGGCGCCGGCACCTTTGCCCAGATAGCGCTGTGCCCGCGCAAAATCCCTGTGGCTGGCCAGACCGGGGTAATTGACCCAGGTGACCAGGGGGTGCTTTTCAAGCCATTCGGCGATCTTCCCGGCATTTTCCACATGACGGGGCATGCGCACGTGGAGCGTTTCCAGGCCCTGCAGGAGCTGGAAGGCATTGAACGGCGACAGAGGCGCCCCCAGGTCGCGGAGGAGTTCCACGCGCATCTTGACGATGTAGGAAAGATTGCCCAGAGCCTCCCAGAAACGGATTCCATGGTAGGAAGGATCCGGCTCGGTGAACTCGGGAAACCTGCCGTTGTTCCAGGGAAAGGTGCCGCCATCGACAACGCAGCCGCCGATGCTGGTGCCGTGGCCGCCGATGAACTTGGTCAGGGAGTAGACGACGATATCGGCGCCGTGTTCCAGGGGGCGGAACAGGTACGGTGTTGTCACCGTATTGTCCACGATAAAGGGAATTCCGGCATCATGGGCAATGCAGGCGAGTGCCTCGAAGTCGTCCACATTGTTTTTCGGATTGCCGACCGACTCCGTATAGACCAGCCGCGTCCTGTCGTCGATGGCCCGGCGAACGTTTTCCGGGTCGGAACTGTCGACGAATTTCACCTGGATGCCCAGCTTGGGCAGCGTATAGTGGAAAAGATTGTAGGTTCCACCGTAGAGGGAGTTGGTGGATACGATATTCTGTCCGACCCGGGTGATGTTGAGTACGGCAAAAGTAATCGCCGCCTGGCCGGACGCCACCGCCAGAGCGCCTACTCCGCCATCAAGCTCCGCCATGCGCTTTTCCAGCACATCCGTTGTCGGATTCATGATCCGCGTGTAGATATTGCCCGGTTCCTCCAGGGCAAACAGCTTTGCCGCATGCTCAGAACTGCGGAACACGTATGAAGAGGTCTGGTAAATGGGCACGGCCCGGGACAGGGTTGCCGAGTCGGGTGTGTGTCCGGCATGGAGCGCCAGGGTATCCAGGTCGTACTTCTGATCGGCCATCAGGTATTCTCCTTTCACAAGAGGATTATCCGAGTAATGTAATGGTAAATCTCTGCCAGAACACTACCCAATTACCAGTTTTCGTGTCAACAACTATTTGGTTTCTACCCGGTAACACCGGCCGAGGAGCTACCGGGAACACCTTCCGTACAGTTCGGTCAACCCATGCAAACGCTTGAACGTTTTGGCCTGCAGATGATTCGGGGGGCAGCGCCATGACCAGTTGCCGACGGGAGAACCGGGCACGTTCATGCGTGCCGCACCAGACAAACCAAGCACGTCCTGCAACGGCAGTATTACCGTATCGGCCACGGAGGCCACGGCCAACCGGATCAGTTCCTCGACAATGTTCCCATCACTGCAACCCAGGTAGTTGAGCACCCTGTTCCGACCGCGGGATGACAGGGAAGCAAACCAACCCGCCGTCGTGTCATTGTCGTGGGTGCCGGTATAGACCACGGCATTTCGGACAAAGTTATGGGGCAGATAGGGGTTATCCGGTCCGGAATCAAAGGCAAACTGCAGTATTTTCATGCCGGGAAAAGCAAACTGGTCACGCAACGCTTCCACGTCGGGCGTGATCACCCCCAAATCTTCCGCAACAAGGGGCAATGAACCGAGAGCGGCAGCAAGGGAAGCAAACAGACCATCACCCGGACCGGTGACCCAACGACCGTTAACGGCAGTCTTTTCACCGGCCGGCACCTGCCAGCACGCGGCAAAGCCGCGAAAATGATCGATGCGCAGCAGGTCATACAATTCCAGGGACGCCCGCACCCGATCTATCCACCAGGCATAGCCTTCCTTGGCAACTGCTTCCCAGTCATAGAGGGGATTACCCCACAACTGTCCGGTTTTACTGAAATAATCTGGAGGAACTCCGGCAACGACCGTAGGGTTGCCCGTATGATCGAGGAGGAAAAGCCGGCGATTGGCCCAGACATCGGCAGAGTCGTAAGCAACAAAAATGGGCATATCGCCAAAGATCTCCACATTCCGGCTCCCGGCGTACTCCCTGAGCCGCCGCCACTGACGAAAAAACTGCCATTGTTCATATTTGACGGCGCCGATGACCGGACCAAGATCCCGGGCGGCCTCGTCCTTGGCTCCCTCGTGACCGGCAGCAAGCTCAGCCGGCCAGTTCCGCCAGCTGCCGGCAGGGAAACGATCCTTCAGGGCCATGAACAAGGCAAAATCGTCGAGCCAGGGGGTGGTGTCACAAAAGTTCCAGAACTCTTCCATACGGGTGGTCTCATTCCGGGCAAAAAAACAATCAGCTGCAGTGCTGAGCAATGCCCGCT
>CAYSWG010000002.1:22937-39788 GCA_964434465.1 uncultured Geobacteraceae bacterium | reverse complement strand
TGTCGGGCAGCCACTCGTCGTCAGAATCAAGAAAGGCAATGTAGTGGCCACGGGCGTGACTAACCGCCACATTGCGCGCCGCGGCGGCGCCGGCATTTTTCTGGTGATAACAGCGCAGGCGATCACCGTAGGCGGCCAGTACGGCAACAGTCCCATCGGTAGAACCATCATCGACGACAATGATTTCATAGTCTTGCCAACTCTGGGCAAGGACCGAATCAATGGCCCGAGGCAGAAGCTCTGCACGGTTAAACACCGGAATCACCACGGTCACCAGTGGCGCGGTCATGACACTGCCCCCCCGCCAAGACCCGCTCCCAGGAAGAACCACAGCACCAGGTGATAGCGGAACGCCAGCATGCTGCTCCGGCGCAGAATCATGACAAAAACCAACAGGGCAAGCACCAGCCAAGGGACAACACTGACCGGCGGCAGGAAGAACGCGGCAAGCCCGCCGACAACGCTTCCCACTCCCATTGCCACGCCGCGCAGAATCCAGCCGTATCTGCGGGCTCTCTGCAGAAGCTCCATGGCATCAACACTACTGAAATAGGCAGTCCGGGGAAACCTGTCCATGGGCAGCCGCGGGAACGTATCCCCGGTCGCCATGAGCATCCAGGAGCGGTTTGCCACAAACCGATCCGCACCAAAGCGCTGACCGGTATCGGCAAGCCGCAGAAAGCGCACGTCCTGACGTGCTTTGAGGGCGTGCAGGAGCGTTGCCAGGCGGTCAAGGGAATACCTGCCCCGCTCCGGATTGACTTCCAGAAAATCCGCAGGATGGAGCAGGGGCACCACCACGGCATCCTGGATGCCCAGCCGCTCCAGAATAGCAACAGTCGTTTCAACCTGCAGCACGTTACAGGTGTGGGGCACAAACCGCATTGGGGAACCGGTGAACACCGCATCATCAAACAGCGAAGCGGAAAGATGGGTAAACCCTTCCCCCTCCAGAATACGCAGTGTCTGCCCATCGAACCGGTTGAAGGGCGGTATGAAAATATGCACGGAGGTCTGCAGGGCATCTTCCAGCAGTTTTCGCCCTTCGCGGATGCGCCGCAGTTGTTCATCCGCCGCCAACCCGGCAAATTCAGCGGGCGAACCCGGATGCAGACCGTTGTTCTGGTGATAGCAGCCATGGAGAGCTGGTTCGATCACCCCCGCTGCCGCCCACTCGCGCAACTCCGCAGCCCGTTCAGCACCGAGGGGAAGATAGTTCTGCTGCCCCGGGCTCAGCTCGTCGTCCGTGCAGACACAGGGAACAATGCCGAACAGGCATGAGACTCCCTCCTTCTGGAAAACAGCTGCCAGGCGCCGCTCGAAATCCGCGGGACTTCGGGCGCTGCAATCGTCATAGCGAAACAGTACCGATATCACTGTCGCAATCTCCGGTACAGGGCTGCGCCCCAGGCAGGCGTCAACGTCCGTGCGAGCCCCCGCCAGGAAAACCCGTCCAGGGGGTTCCAGCCCAGGGCGCGCAGATACAGGAAAAACGCAGCATAGCGCGGCAGCACCCGTTCGCTGCGATACGCCTTGTGGGAAAGGTGCAGGGCCCGGGCCTGGCGGCGCGCCCGGAACCCGACACAGGACCCCCATTCCCGGTCGAACCTCTTCCTGATTTCCCAGACCGTTTCGACACGGATTTCGGTTTTCCGTGAAACCTGGGCACCATGGATACGGTAGTGCACCAACGGCTCGTCCACGAACGAAAAGGGGAAGAAACAGGCAACACGCAGCCAGTACTCAAAATCCTCGCTCATGGTCAGTGTTTCATCCAGATACCCAACCCGATCAAGAACCGTCCTGCGCATGACCGCCGAAGACATGCAGACACAGTTATCCACATAGAGCCGGTCAAGGATCATCCCCGAGAAAAGCAGCGGCCGGTATCCGGGACAGGGTCTGCCATGTTCGTCGATAGTGTCCCGCTGGCTGTAGACAACGCCGGTCTCCGGCTCGGCCATGAAGATTTTCATCTGTTTTTCAAGCTTTTCAGCACTCCAGACATCATCTGAATCCAGGAAGGCAAGGAATTCGCCGCAGCTTTCCCGCATACCCCTGTTTCGGGTAAACGCCGGGCCGGCATTCTTGTGCTCGAGATAGCGGATGCGCGAGTCGGCAAGCCCTGCGGCAATTTCCCGGACATTACCCGGAGACTCGTCGTTGACCAGAAGCAGTTCCCAGTTTTGGTAGGTCTGGGCACACACCGATGCTATCGCCGCCTGCAAAAAACGTTCAGTGTTATAAACCGGCATGATTACACTGACAAGGGGCCCGGTCATTGTCCATCACCAATCTCTTGAGCCAGGGTTTGCATGTTCTTGACAAAAAAGCGCAGGGCGCGCTGTGCCACGAATCGTTTAGGGGCCAGGCCCATCCGCACCAATCGCCTCAGAATGGATTCCCCCGTGTCGGTGCGCAACACTGCTGCTGATCGTTCCTGCAACCGCCGCAGGGCAATGCGCTCTGCCAACGCAACGGGAGTGACGGTTCCTTTGCCGGCCACCTCCAGTAAAGCGGCAACTACCGGCTGGAAGTGGTCAACAACAACCTGTTCCACAAGCGGCGCCGGAACGCCGCTGTCGAACAGACCGGAAGCAAACACGCCGCCGGAATTGCTGACAAAACCCGGCAGGCAGACAACACTCCGTGCACATAACTCTTCCAGGGAACAACACGTATAGGGCGCATTGGCCACGGGGACGACGGCATTGGCCTTGATAGAGCCGGCCGTGCTGTCGTTTAGGGACTGGACCCGGGCCGCGGGAACGAAGATGTCAACATCAGCCGCCAGAACCGCATCCGGGTCGATGGTTTCTCCGGGCACATGGTGCACCAGACCGTCACCATGGAGTTTGCGCAGAGAGAGCAGTTTCGTTGCAGCAAAACCCTCACGGCAGTACACGCCCCCCTCACGGGTGGAAAAGGCAACGATGCGGAACTGGTCCTCGGGCAGACGGTTGGCAAGATGGGCAGCAACACTGCCAAAGCCTTCAATGGCCACGTTCAACGGCCGCTCTGCCTGGAGATACTTACGGACGGCCTGCATGGCGGCGGCGACGGAAATGGCCGTAAAGAACGACGAGTCGGTAATGGTTCCCAGCTCCAGGCCAGCACCGCGGTAGATGGCCCGCAGTTCATTGGGGCCGCAGTTCATGTCCATGCCCGGATAGTACAGGCCGGCATGGATGACCGGAGCAAGCCTTCGGCCGAACTCCTCGCACAAGGCCAGTTTCTCCACTGAGGAAGCACCGGCAGGAATGCGCAGGCCGCTCTTGGCGCCGCCCCGCGGCAGACCGATGAAGCTGAATTTCAAGGACATTTCCCGGGCCAGGAGTTTTACCTCGTCCAGATCCACGTCCTCGTAAATCCGCACCCCGCCGGAACTGGTCAGGCGCGTGAGCGAGTCGATCACCGTGAAGGCAAAGGGCTCCGCGTCGCGGGTACAAGATATGATCATGTGGGGATCAGACATAACATCTCACTTTTAACTGAACCGGCAAAAACTCGCGCGTCACAGTAGGCTCCGCAGCCGGCTCCAGCATGAACGTATGACACCGGCAACCGGGGTCGGCAGACAGCTGACCAGATAGTACGCCAAGGCCGACCGGGAAATTTTCCATGCGAAGGCCTTGCGGAAATACTGGCGCGCCAGGGGAAAATCATCCCGGAAGTAGCAGTAAAAGGCACACTCGGTAAAAAAACCGGCGATCTTCTCCCGTTCCCGACGGGGATCAACTGAAGCTGGCCGGTCAGGGAACGCCAAGAATTTCAGGAGCACCACCTCGTCCTGGGCCATGTTTGCCCGCTGATCGAGGGTGATATTGTCAGCATGCCGTCGCCGCACCGCCAATGGCTCCGCAATAAAACCCATGCCATGGCAGCAGGCAATCCGCATCCACAGGTCGTAATCTTCACCAATTCTTAATTCTTCGTCAAAATAACCGCTCTGAGCAATGACTTCATGTCGTACCATTACTGAACTGGTAAATACAATGTCACTATTAAACAGTTCAAGGGCAACATTGCGGTTAAACAATGTCAAGGTGCCATGAGAATTGATTATGCATTCAGGCGGAAGTGACGCAATCCATTGCCGGTCCCTCAGGACCGTATTCCTGTTGTAATCAACAGCTTCATTGTCCCTTAGATAGGCTGATGAGGTACACAGCAGCACAAGAGATTCATGTGCATGAAAAGCTGCCACACGCGTGCTGACGCTACCAGGATGGAGCAGGTCGTCGGAATCAAGAAAGCAGATCAACTCACCTGTGGCAATGCGCAACCCGTGGTTGCGGGCAATGGACGGCTTGCCTGAATTGTTCTGGTAGACATATGTCAATCGACCATCGCCAGCATAGGCCTCAACCACCTGCCGGGTGTTGTCGGTCGAGCCATCATCGATAACGATGATTTCCAGGTCAGGGTACTCCTGCTGCACAACCGAGCGGAGGGCGGCGGCAAGATAGTTCGCCCGATTGTAGGTCGGAATGATTATGGATACTTTCAAATCTTAGACCTTTACAAGATATTTCAAAAGATTGTCAGCAGCATGACAGGCAAGATCTAAATCCGCACCCCGTAGAATCTGGTCATGTGTGTAAGTGAGTCGATCACTGTAAAGGCAATGGGCACTGCCTCGCGAAAACATGAAATAACCATCTGTGTATAAGTCATTAACCACGCTCCACTGTGCGAATACCCTCTTCTGTCCGCGGGGCAGCGCCACGTCCCCGCATTCGAGCACACAAGGTGCGCAAAGTAGCGGCAACCGGTGCCGGCAGGCAGCTGACCAGAAAATATGTCAAGAGCGACAGGGAAAATTTCCAGGCGAAGGCCTTACGGAAATACTGGCGCGCCCCGGGAAAGTCGTTCCGGAAATAGTGGTAACAGGCACACTCGGTAAAAAAAAGTGCTATTTTCTTACGTTCGCGTTGCAGGTCAACAGGGGTCGGGCGATCCGGTGATGCCAGAAACTTTCGCAGGACCATTTCGTCTTGGACCATGTTGGCTCGCTTATCAAACGTTATGTGGCCGGCATGCTGCCGGATCATCGCCAAGGGTTCAAGAATGAAGCCCGTGCCATGGCAGCAGGCGATCCGCATCCACAGATCGTAATCCTCACAAATGGTCAGTTTTTCGTCGAAATTGCCCACTTTGGCAAACACACTCCGCCTCATCATTACGGTACTTGTAAAAATAGCGTTACTGTCAAAAAACTCAAAGGCAACATTTCGGCCAAACAGCGTCAAAGTCCCGTAGGTACTCACCACACATCCCAGCGGAAGCGAAGCAATCCACTGTCGGTCCCGCTGAATCGTATTCCACGAATAATCTACTTGGTCAAAATCCTTGAAATGCACCAAAGAACTGCAGAGCAAGGCAAGGTCCTCATGCTTTAGAAATGCTGACACCCGTTTAACTATGCTACAAGGAAGGAGCAGGTCGTCGGAATCCAAAAAGCAGATCAATTCTCCCGTTGCAAGGAGCAACCCGTGGTTGCGGGCAATGGACGGCTTGCCGGAATTGTCTTGGTACACATACACCACTCTACTGTCGCTGGTATACGCATTGATCACCCCGCTGGTACCGTCGGTCGAACCATCGTCAACGACGATGATTTCCAGATCAGAATACTCCTGCTGCATAACAGACTTCAGCGCAGCATCGAGATAGTGAGCCCGGTTGTAGGTTGGAATGATAATCGAGACTTTCAAATATTAAACCTTCATCAGACATTTCAAATAATCGCCAGCAACATGACGGAAGATTATATGAGAAATGTGTTTTGAATTAACCATGGCTGAGATAGTTACATAATAACCAGTAAAAAAAGACAACAATAACTTCGGTTGTTTATGCATTATAAATAAGCTATATAATTGAACAAACTGACAGTAACTCAATCGTAATCTCTTACTTTCCAATTATGCTCAGCCATAAAAGGCCACCTTGGATCAGGCATATTACCTGAACCAAAAAAATCACCGCTTGAAACATCAATAAATCCTGCCTTAAGCACATGATCTTCAAGACCACCACCCGATCTTGCCCACAAGTGATAGTAATACCTGCCTTGGTTAAGTGGCAGCTTTGGGATAGAACACTCAATCCTGCCTTGATCAGGAATATTTCCATGAAAAAAATTTCCAGTAGTTCTGTTGCTGAAATCTATAAGTTGTACATCATTTTGATCAACTACAGCAAAAGCAACATCAAGATTTGATACTTTGCTTAGCCCTGTAACTTTGAAAGTTGCAACTATTTTTAAAAATCTACCCGATTGAATCGATGAAACCCTTGTTCCGGTTTCGTTCTCTAGCCATGTACTGATGAATCTGAACCTCCCATCACCCTTCCGATCCATTCTATCAATCACAGCAATTTCACACAAAGATGCCTGTTTGTGGAGATATGTAGAAATAACATCATCTGTTTCTCCTTCTTTGACAACCATGCCACGCTCAAGGAGTAATGCTCGGTTGCACAGCTTCGACAAAGCTTCTAATTGGTGACTAACAAACAGCACTGTTCTACCTTGAACGGCCACATGGTGCATTTTACCAAGACATTTTTTCTGGAACGCTGCATCGCCTACCGCGAGCACCTCATCAATCACAAGAATTTCCGGTTCAAGGTGAGCGGCGACTGAAAAGGCCAAGCGCACTTTCATTCCCGAAGAGTAACGCTTAATCGGTGTGTCAATAAACTTTTCGACACCAGAAAAATCAACAATCTCATCAAACTTCCGGTCGATTTCCCTCTTACTCATTCCCAAGATTGTCCCGTTCATGTAAATATTTTCCCGGCCGGTAAGATCCTGATGGAAGCCGGTACCGACTTCAAGGAGACTGGCTACTCTCCCGTTCAGAATTACTGCGCCCACCGTAGGATCAGTTATTCGGGAAAGTATCTTCAGCAGAGTACTTTTCCCAGCGCCGTTATGTCCGATAATCCCAAGGACCTCTCCATGGGAAACCGAAAAAGATACATCCCGCAATGCCCAGAACGCGTCCTCGGAAGATTCATTCGCATCGAATGATGTCAATTTCCGCAAATTTCGAAAATTTCTGAGGGGCGCCCGGAGCCAGGAAGTCATGGCCCCAACAATGGTGTCATGGATATCCTCTTTCAAACCAAGACGATAGATTTTACCAAGATTTTCAACAGATAACGCGAAAGAGCTCATGGTTAATTATGTTTAACTCCAGTGAAGTGAAAAAATTGTTCAATCAGTAAGAAGCTGTCCCCAAAGGTTAGACGCATTAATAAAATCATGAATCCAAATATCAGGTGTGGCAACGAGCCGTCGATATCTATATCGCAGTTCTGCTGCAATACATTTTCGCCAGAACCAGAGAGGCCGTACAAAGATACTCTCTACATCTGCAGGACAAACGGCTCGACGTAGCGTCCTTCCTTGCCCAACATAATATTTACGAAGATAATCAATTGATAACCTTTCAGAAGCAATTAGATGGCTCACACCTGCTCGAGGAATCCAAAGTCCGGAGCCACCCTTAGCAATAATGTCACGCATCATCCGAGTTTCTTCACCAAGCACAATCTTACTTTGGTTCAATCCGAAGTTGGGATTGTAGCGATTCGCAAGTTGAACATCCCGGCGTACGGCATAGTTGGCGCCAAAAGGCATCTCCCCATCAACACAAAATGCAAAAACATTGCTACCCAAGTCTCTGATGGCATATGCATGTGTAACACTATTCCAAACAGACATAAGCCATGATGGTGGTTCTTTTTCAAACCACGGCCTGACCGGACCGCCAAAAAAAGATGCATCAGGCCAGCGGCTAAAAGCTTCTACGTAAGCAATTAACCAGTTATTATCAACAAGCACATCGTCATCGGTCCAGATGATGTAATCCCCCATCGCCTCCTCTACAGCGCGATTTCTGGCATGGGATAAGCCCGGTTTATCTTCATAGAGTCGGGTCAAGGGGAGTTTATCGCTATAAGCCGCAATTACTCCATCGGTTGCATCCGTGCACCGGTTGTTGACAACAAGCAATTCCCACTTGAACCCATCAGGAGGATGGTACAGCTTGGTCAACTGTTCCAAAGTCTGCTGGAGAATGGCAGATCTATTCCAGGTACAGATGGCAACGGTAAGTTTCACGCGCTCAATCCCGTTTCTTCAAGATACCGAAATGCTGATCTTCCGAGGTAATCAAGTAACTAATGATCTATCTTATTATCAATATAATCGAGCACACTTGGATTTCGCCTCAAATCAAACTTCCTAGCGAATAACTCACCCGCATCGAACAAAAGGTGGAGATCATCTTCATCAAGAAAATTCCGCTTAACTCCACCAAACCATTTCTGATAAGTAAGACTTTTATTGACAATGGTGTGAGCAAAAGGTGAATTCATCACAATGGATTGAAAGAATATTTCGTCAGGTATCAAAACGTATTTAAAGAATTCAAGGTAATCGGCATGCTTGCTCACGTAATTATCAATATATTTTATCAACTCCATACTTAGACACCAATATGACCGCCCCCAGAAGACTTTTATCCCACCTGGCACCTTACGACGATATTTAATAACCCGATCAAAAAATAAACCAGGAAATCTGAGATGTTTACCCATTTTGTATATATGAAAAAATGAAACACGACACGGCTCTTGCGAAATTCGTTCTAGCGCACCTTGGCTATTTAGCAAATCATCCCCTGTCAAGCCAGAGAGATAAGCATTAACATCACCATATTGTCCCCGGCAAGGAAAAGGCATATAACTCATAAAAGATTTATCATTACTTTCGCACAAAAATTTAACTATCTTATCATTACTTGCCAAAGGATAGTCTTGACCGGTTGCAAGAAACACATAATCAGCTTTAATATTATTATTTATTATAAACTTAATGCCTTTCAAGCTAGCCATGACGTGCCCAAAATCACCCCAATTGCAAACGTGTCGGTCAAGGAAATGAACATTGTTGTAAGGTGAAAGTTTTGAATGAATAAAATTAAAAATGCTATCGTCTGTTTTTTTATCTATATGTATAATAATACTTACATTAGGTGCATTAACTTTATTGACTAACCTTATTAATTGTAAAGGTAATTGATATGCTGATATGATGTATGCAATTCTCATAAATTTATTAGTTAGTAAAAAGTATATAAATTATTTCTTTATTTTGACGAATGGCAGAATCAATATTCCACAGTCATAATGTCCATTTACAGATTGCAAGGGTAAGCTTCACGTGCTCAATCCCATTTCCGCAATATACCGTAATGCCTGATCTTCCGAGGAGTAGTACTTGGTAAGAACAGACTCCTGTGTCCATTCCTCATAGAACCGTCTTATCTTGTCGTTATTGTTGTTGACAAGTACATGGGGAATCCCGAGAAGCAAACAGAGGATATGACCATGCAGCCTGTCGGTTACCACGGTTTCTCCTTGTGAGAGCGTCGCAATACCCCGGGCAAGGCGCTTTTGAGCGAGTAATTGAAAAAGTGCCGGCAAGATTCGCTGCAGCACCTGAGCTTTGACAGGGAATTTACGCAACAGATCAGTTACCATCACTGTCAGAACCGCAAGCCAGCCGGACTCCTTTCCGGTCCAGTCTTGCGTACAAAAAGATTCATGAGGTCTGGAACCCAAAGATTCCTTATCTGTTCTTTTTAACCAGATTACGTCGTGGACCTCAGTCTTTACACGGTTAAGGCACCCAAGGAAAAAAGCCATGTCAGGACAAAGTAACACCTTGGCAGAAAATGATTTTTGTGCCAAATCGAAACTGAAGCGGTCACGCATCAGTAACGTGAGATTTCGATGCTCGTTCATGATCTGCCTGCTTCGCTCGAGACTGTCCGCAGTAGAAAAGCTCACAGAAACAGGTAACTGGATAATCTGATTGTTGGGAAAGTCTGCGAGTACCCTCTCCCTGAACACTTGATGCCTGCCCCAAAGATCACCAAAGTTACCGCCGCCGCTCAGCAGAATGATCCCTTCACCAAGCACCCGTCCCAGGTATTCCCGCGAATAGGTATTCATATCAGCCGCATAAACAAGCTCAAGGTGCTTTTGGGATTCAAGATACGCAAGCTCCCCCAGCCAAATAGCACTATCTCCAACATTGCTGTAGTCGGGGAAATCGAGAAGCACAACCTTTTGGCATGTTAAGAGCAGAGGGTCGAGAACCTCCCTGATTTTTTGTTGTAGGTGCACGACAAGCTCTTTACTTGGATTCTTATTATCATCTGCTCCATTCATCACTGTATCACCCCTCGCATCAAGAACCGTTCAAGCGCATCACCCAGAGTAAAACTGACTCTATTTTTAATGAATCTCACCACTCGTAGAGCACGCAAGAGAAATCTGCTATAGCGCAAGCTCTGCTGTACCGCTCGTGCAACGTCTTTTCTCCCCATTCTTTCAGCAAAGACATGAACATCCTGAAAATGAAACTGAGCCACAGAGCTGCCACCGAACACTTTCTCCAGTTTTTTCAAAGAAAATTGCGCAGCATCAAACGTTGTAGACTCCTCAAGTTTGTCGAGCACCTCTAGTACCGCCATTGTCCGGAAACACTTATTACAATTGCAGCAGTTTTTCTCATCCGCCTCTTTCCAGCACACATGCAGGTTTTCCAGGCAGACGGGGATCTGGGCAATATACCGTGTCCGCTCGATACGGGAAAACTCTCCGCCAAAAAAAACAAATGACAGTGCCGACGAGGCAAAACGGGGGAAGGTCAACTCATGGGCCCCCCACGGGAACAGTCGGTCATAGGTATGGTCGTTGGCAACCAGGAGTGTCCCGTAACGCGGCGCGAGGGCATGCCCGACGGCAGCCAATGCCGGGCCGCAGCCGAGTTCTCCCCAGGGAGCCCGTGAGAATACCGTCTCTCGCAGATTGGTCTTGATCGTTACCAGCGGCATGCCAACGGACTCTGCCACCTTTTCGAGTCGCTTTGTATGTGCAGCAAATTCTGCCTCTTTTTCGATGGGGATGTCGAACCCCCAGACAGAAAGCAGGTCATCTATCTGCTGCTCACATTCCTCCTTGTTCCAGAACACGGCAAACAGTGAATCGACCCCTCCCGAAAAAAAAGCCCCGGTTCGATCGGCAACCTGAATGCGAGATCTGTCCTCCTGCTGGACGACAAGGGGAACCTTGCTTAAGTGGGGATACCAAGTTTTCCATATCCCCATGACTTCCATCATGGACCGGAATAGCTTGGTATCGACCGGCGCCTCAATTTCCAGTGGCTCACCAAAGGTCATGGCCACCGGCAGGAAACAGACCAGCCACGGGTCACCCGTCAGGGAAATCTCATTGCGAAGGGCTGCAGGAAATTCAAACCAGCACTCTTCCTGCTTAACTTCACCTGTGCCATGGGAAATCGTCGCAGTAAGGCGAATATCTCTAAGCGGATCAATAGAATCTATTAAAAAAATATCAGATATTCTCATGACAAGAATCCAAATATACTGTTTCAGGACTCATTTGACCAACGATGATCAATCATACAACATGAATACTTTTGGTCTGTTGTCTTTCCTGACTGAAAATAAATTGACCCAACAACATCAAATAAATAAATATTATGAATAATATCAGCTTTATTGCCATCTGCCATTATAAATGCAGAAACCCTATACTTACCTAATGTCAGCGGCAATCTTATAATCTCACACTTTATAACTCCTATGATACTTTTATTGACTATAGTAAAATTAGTCAATTCGAAATTAAAGTGAGATACATTATAACCTTCACTGTTTATAATAGAAAAATAAACCTTTAAATCATTTGGAATTACCTGCACTATATAATTAAAAATAAAAACAATATTTGTACCGGCAATAACCTCCTTAACAGGACTGCCGTGTTCATCAAGTAGACTTACACCAGTAAAAAGAACTTCACCGCTGCCGCTCCGTTCCGGGTTGTTCTCGAAGGGATTCTCGATGCCGTGGGACAGGAAGGACAGATATTCATTGACCACGTCATTGGTCGGCCCATCCTTGACACATTGCCCCTGGCGCATGAGTATCGCCCGCGGGCAGAGTCGCTGAATTGCCGCCATGCTGTGACTGACAAAGAAAACCGTCCTGCCCTGGCTGGAAACGTCCTCCATTTTCCCCAGGCATTTCTTCTGAAATTCCACGTCACCGACGGCCAGGACCTCATCAATGATGAGTATCTCCGGATCCAGATGGGCGGCAACGGAAAAGGCCAGCCGCACCTTCATGCCCGAGGAGTAACGCTTGATGGGTGTATCGATAAACTTCTCGATACCGGAAAAGTCGACAATCTCATCGAACTTACGATCAATTTCTTTCTTGGTCATGCCAAGAATCGTGCCGTTCATATAAATATTTTCCCTGCCGGTCAGGTCCTGGTGAAAGCCGGTTCCCACCTCCAGCAGACTGGCGACTCTGCCGTTGATGGTGATACAACCGGTTGTCGGCTCGGTAATTCGGGACAGCACTTTCAGTAAAGTACTCTTGCCGGCGCCGTTTCGGCCAATGATACCAATGACTTCACCATGGTTTACCGAAAAAGAAACGTCCCGTAGTGCCCAGAGAATATCCGGCGCGTCCTCGTCCGGACCAAAGGACGTCAACCTTTTCAGATTGCGCAGATTCCGCAATGGCGAGCATACCCAGGAAGTCATGGCGCCGACAAAGGTGTCATGCAGTTCGTTCTTGACGCCCAGTCGGTAAACCTTGCTTACATTTTCAACAGCTATTGCCACATCAGTCATAACTAGTTCGGTTCCCTTCCCGATCATCACGCCACATCGGCAAAAATACGCTCCTTGAAGCGGAAGTACACCGCTCCGGTGAAAAACAGGCAAAGCGCCACCACCGCACCGATACCGATGAATTCCCACGGCATCGCCCGCGTACCCAAGAGCGCGGCCCGGAAACCCTCGATAACCCCGACCATGGGGTTAAGGGCATACAACAGCCGATACTGCTCCGGGATGAGACTTGCCGGGTACACGACCGGCGCAGCATACATGAACAACTGCACGACAAAACCCATGGCATAGCTCACGTCTCGATACTGGATGGCCATGGCGGTGAACCACATGCCCAGTCCGGCGGCGGTAAGCATCATGAGCAGAATGAGCAGCGGCAGGGCAACTATCGAACCATTCGGCGCAATGCCATACCAGAGCATCAAACAAAAGAGCAGCACCAAGGCAATGGCAAAGTCCACAAGTTTCGCCAGAACCGAAGCCAGGGGCAAAATCAAGCGCGGGAAATAGACCTTGCTGATCATATTTGAGTTGCCGATAAGGCTGTTGGTGCTGTCGGTCAAGGCATTGGCAAAGTAGGTCCAGGGCACCAGACCGGCAAAACTGAAGACTGCATAGGGGACGCCGTCGGAAGATATTTTAGCCAGCTTACCGAGAATGACCGTATAGACGATCATGGAAAAAACCGGCTGAACGACCGCCCAACCGATACCCAGGGCTGACTGGGCATAGCGAACCCTGATGGCACGCCAGACAAGAAAAAGAAACAGGTCACGGTACTCATTAAGTTCCCGCCAATCAAGGGCACTAAGCCCGGTGCGCGGTTTTATGACAATTCGGTGCTGGAGCATGGTCTTCACTTCCTGTTCGTTTCAGTTGATGGCTGCTGGTCAGGATGGCCCTTTCTCAGCCGGTACAAAGGATCGCCCACGGCGCTCATGGCCCATTGCACGGTGGGCGTCGCCATGGTGAAGGACTCGGCGAACGTGTAGTCACCCGACCAGAAGTTCTTGAAAAAGATATCGGACCGGGTATAGGCCTGCAGGTAGGGCTCGATAACCGCCCCGAAGGTCCCGGTTATTCCCTTGGCAAGCAAGCCCTGGACCCAGGAGGTCCCCCATTTGTCCCGAATCTTAAAAAAAGAGTCGGAAATAAGGTGGGCACCCACCGCACCCACTCGCCACTCGCCGTCAACCGGGTCCTTAAAGGGATGGCGCCAGGCAAAATACCACAAGGCATCGTCCTTGAGTTCATGCTCGGCAAAAGTCCCCTTGCGGAACACCACCGGAATACCCCTCTGCTCGGCCTGTTTTCGGGCTTCGTCCAACGCCTTGTTGCCGATATTGTCATAGGGCTCGCCGCTGGCTAAGTATGCGGTCCCGGAAACCGCGAACAGGGACTTCTCAGCGAGCAGAGCTTTGTCCACCAATCCTTTGGCATGGGCAACGGACGGCCCGTCGATGCGGGTTACCAGGTACATGCCGTAGGTCCCGTCGAAACGGGATCCCTTGTCAAAATAAGGGTTCGGCGTTCCCATGGTGTTCCCCCAGGTGAACCGGTCAAAAAGGTCGGCAAGCTTGGAGTCGACCGCACGGCCCGCCCCCCGAATGGGCATGCCGTAACAGGGCACGATACAGGTTATCGTGCCGGCAAGTCCCCGCTGGAGCAGAAACTTCTGCACCGGAACCTGAATGTCCCGGGCGTAATCCAGCTTGCCCAGATCAGCGGGAATGGACAAGGCAAGAATATTGCTCTCGGGAACACCGCGCTTCCGGGCATAGTACTCGGCCACCTGCCGGGACCCGCTCATGCGCTCATTCACCAGGAGCAGCAGCTCTTCCGGCTTCAGGGCAGTTCTGGCTGTCGGTGTCACCTCCACAGGGCTGCTGAAGGCACTCTCCTTCCCCTCACCGTCGAAGGCCCTGACCCTATAAGAACAACTGACGCCATTGCGCACGTTTGTATCGATGCTCAAGCCAGGGTAGACAAACTGCACAAACCCTTGCTCTTTGCCGGCTACCTGCTCCTTCTGAACAACCCGAACAATTTTTGGAATTTTTGCGACAGTTCGAAACTGGTCTTCTCCCCGGCACTGGCGCTGCACTTCATAACCCTTGAGATCCCGTTCCGTATTCTTTTTCCAGAACAGAGCCGCTCTGCCGTCACCAGTTGCACCATACACCTCGCCAGGAACTGCAGGTGCGCCGGCTGGGAAACTGCCCGGGTAGACAATCAAGCCTTGCTGCCAGAATTCCTTGCCGGCAGCATCATAGGCTTTCAGCAGGAACATGTACTGCTCACCGTTCTGCAGGCCGGTCACTTCACAGGACGTATCCCTTCCCGCATCTTTCACGAGAAGTGCCGGAGGCTTGCGATAACCCTGCTCAGTACCCTGCCGCAGCCGGTATATTTTCACACCGGCAACACGAGCGGATTCCGGAGCGTCAGCAGCCACATTCCAGGTAAACACTGCCGATCCATCACCAATTTCCGCCCGGATATGCAGCAGCGGCGGCATTGAAGCGGCCGAAACCGAAACCGGCAGCAGCATTGCGAGAAGGACAAGTATGCCGAACATCGGGCGACAGGTGACTGCTCCGTACCTCCTCTGCATAGTGCCTCCTTTGACGTGCATGGCACGCCGTTCTCCCCGGCCACGACCACTGCTGCATGCACCGTCTGCGTCACCCCTTCACGGGGCATGAGAGATCCTCATAGAGTTTCTGATGTTTGGTGATGACTCCCGTCAGAGAAAACTGCTCTGCAACCATGCTGGTTCGTTCCTTCAGATTCCCGTCCAACGCCCCGCTGAAAACCGCCAGAATCCCCCGGGCAAGTGCGTCGTGGTCGCCGACCGGCACCACGAAACCATTGACGCCTTCCCGGATACATTCCCGGCACCCGCCCACGTCCGTGCAGACCACCGGCAACCCGGCAGCGAGATATTCCACCACAGCGTTGGAAAAACTTTCCGAATGGGACGAGAGCACTCCCACATCAAATGCCTTCAACAGCCGGGGAATATCGGTCCGCCGGCCGGCAAAACATGCCACGGCTCTGATACCAAGTTCTTCAGCCAGCAACTCCAGCTTATGCCGTTCGTCCCCTTCACCGACAACTACGAAGTGCGCCTCCGGCAGCCGTCCCCTGACCAGGGAAGCAGCCCGCAGAAATACTTCGAGGCCCTTGACCAGCCGTAGATTGGCAACGATACCGGCGACAGGAACTGCGGGGGGAATTCCCAGTTCCATACGCACCGCATCCCGGTCGGCTGCAGTGGCATTCCGGAAAGGTTCCAGGTCAACAGCATTGTGGATAACATGGAGCTTCTCACAGGAAATACCCTCGGTTGCTTCCGCCCAGTGCCGGGTGCTTTCGGAGTTGGCGATGAAACCGGTAACTCCGTAATTCAGGAACTTCTGCAACTGCACTTCCAGGGGAGTGTACCAGTAGCCCTGATTGCGCCGGGTGCCGATCACGGCCTTTACACCAGCAAGTTGCGCGGCAAGAATGCCGGCAATGCTGCCATCGCGAAAGTGGGTCTGGACGACGGCAATCTTTTTTTCACGGAAAAAGCGTGACAACCGGTAAAGATTGCGCAGAGCCGCAAGTGATTTGAATGACGGGATATCTGCTTCATACAGCTCACAAAGATCAAACTCCTCTCGCAACCACGGCGAAGACCGCAGCACGCACAGACAGGGTGCAAACCTCGTGCGATCAAGATGCTTGAGGAGCAGGAGCAGCTGTTTTTCCGTCCCCGCCGTCGGCGATTCGATCGTATCAATGACAAAGGCAATAGCAATCATGTAAATCGAAAGAACATCCCCTCTGTCCCCTCCCCACCGTAGCGACAACCGGAGAGCATCACCACTCCTTGCGTCGCCAGGGGACCATCATCCTGAACGCTTCGGCAAGGAACCCAATGCCGAGGCCTGCATGAATCGTCAGAAAAATCAGCGGCAGTGCCGGTAAATAGCGGATTCCCCGCGACAGGGACAGCCGGAACGATTCGGCCAGAACAACAAGTGCGTAGCAGGCATACACCAGGGACAAAACAAACACGGACCAGTGACTGATTATTACGAGAGCACCAA
>CAYSWG010000002.1:0-22927 GCA_964434465.1 uncultured Geobacteraceae bacterium | reverse complement strand
ATGCAGCATGTTCCAGACCAGGCTCAGCACCTCCTCGTCTCAGCAAAACCATTACAATAAGGCCCATGGCCTCGGCCGACCACGATGCTACCAGCGTGGCGAGTCCCGTTACGAATCCGGCAGGTATCACCTGGTTCAGTGTTAACGCCGCAGGATGCTTGCGGACAAACCGGAATCGGCCCCGACCGTAACGGACCATCTGTTTGAGCAGCCCCCGCAGAGTCTCCCGAGGGAAGTAGCCGACTTTGAGCTTCGGGCTGGTGTATGCCCGTAATCCGGCCTTTTCAACTCGATAATTGTGTTCCAGATCTTCACAGGCGTCAAATCGCTCATCCACAAAACCGACTTTGGCAAAGACTTCCTTCCGGTACATGGCGCCATTGCTCATCGGACTGGCATATCCCTCAAAATCACCGTAAATGAGTGACGTACCGCCATGCCCCAGCCATGAACCTCGTGCCAGGGCAACGGCGCTTTGAAATAGCGTCAGACCCGGTGGGTCTAGCGGTTGGGGACGGCCCAGGCAGTCGGCGCCGCTTTGCTCGAAACAGGCAACCATAGTGCGAAACAACTGGTTGTTCTGAATAAAGCAATGACCATCGACAACCAGGAAATACTCGCCCTGCCCATTCCTGAAACCCACATTGCGCCCGGCACAGGAGAGCAGCCGCGGATTATCCAGAAGCCGTACCTGGGGAAAATCCCGGGCAACACCCGCAACAATATCCCGAGTCCTGTCGGTGGACATGCCATCAGCGACGATAATCTCGAAACGGTCAGACGGATAATCCTGCACAAGCAGTTGCCTGAGAGTTTCTCCAATGAACCGTTCCTCGTTACGGACAGGCATGACAACAGTTATAAAAGCTGATTCATTGTTCATTACCACAACCATTACTTCGTCTTCTTCGGATCCGGCGCTGCAATCGTGATGACTGTCTGATTTCTGGTTAACCCGGGGTCATCACTCCCCATGGTGATCGGAAGCACTGTGCCGCCGTCTAGCCGTTTTTCCTGAAATCTTTCGATAGAGGCATTCGTAACTGCGGGTTTGCTGCTCGAAACCAAAGGTATCCCGAACATGCTGGAAACCCCGGTTGCCCATTTCGTCACGCAGTGGCGGGTCGGTAACCAGTCGCATAACATAGCCGGCAAGCAATTCAACTTCATCCGGTTTCGCGAGGAAACCGGAAAATTCATGGCGCACCACCTCGGGAGTTCCTCCTACCGACGTCGCCACGATTGGCTTACGGGCGGCAAACGCTTCCAGGGCCACATTGGGCAATCCTTCCGTCAGTGAAGGCAACATGAAAATGTCAATCTCCGGCAGGATCGCCGGCAGGTCTTTTCTGAAGCCCGGCAACAAAACCCGTCTTGAGAGCTCTGCCATCCGCAGATAGTTCTCCAGGTGCGGCCGGAGAAAACCTTCCCCGAAAATGATGAAGTACACCTCCGGGGCCTGTGGGCAGACGATGCGGGCAACATCAATCATGCCCGCATGATTTTTCTCGGGCGAAAGCCGTCCCGCCGAGACAACCAGAACACTCCCCCTGGGCAAGCCCAATTCGCTGCGAATGCATCGGGCAACCGTTCCGGCAGGCGATTCAAGGCAGATGGCATTGTGAATAACGGTAACCCGCTCCGGTCCTATGGACAGCTTGAGAATCTTATCCTTCTGTCCGGCGGAGACGGCAACGACATGGCTTGCCACTTTCAAAAAAATTTTATCAAGCCATTCGTAAAAACGTATCTTCCTGCTTTCGGCAGTCCATCCCCGCGATATTGCCAGCAGGGGAATGTCAAGCAACCACGCCGCAAGGCGACCCAGCACATTCGCTTTATAGCCGTGGGAGCAGAGGATCGCCACGCGGTTTTCCCGCAGGATTGTTTTCAAACGAGCTATCGCCAGTGGATTAAAGGGATGATTGGTGTGTAACGCAACCGTGCTCACCCCTTGCTCTTCAGCTTTGGCCAGGAGTTCATTATCCCCGCCGTTCTCCACAAAAGTAATCAGCACAAAGCGGAATCGGTCCGGATCGAGTCGCTTGGCATGCTCAAGAATCTGCTTTTCCGGCCCCCCGACAAAATTTGAGGCAATGAGATGTGCTACGGTCAGTTTCTCCGTCATGCCCGGGAAGTCCTCACCCACTCGCGGCTCTTGATGCCGGTTACTCCAAGCAGTGCAATCAGGCACAACCACAAGAGAAACAGCGGCGCCAGGCTCAGGAAGCGTACTTTTCTGGGGGACAAGCCATTCATGAGAATCCCTGCGCACAGGTACAGTACCTGCCCGAACAGGGTGACCGCAAGCAAGACAATGGTGGCTGTTCCCGAAAACAGCACTGCCAGAGCCAGCAGCAGCACATTGCCCAGCAACAGTAGCGGTTTGCTCCCCACGATCAGCGTCACGCCCAGATCGACCAATGTCCTGTCAGCGGCGGACAGTCCCTTCATCACGTAGCGCATGGCTCTCCTGCGGGTAAGAACCGCGTTGCCTGAAGCCCAGCGAACCCGCTGGCCATACGCCTGCTGCAGATTTTCCGGCTGGCGGGCGAAAACACCGATTTCCGAGGCAAAACGGATACGGACTCCCCGCTCGAGCAGTTGCAGGCCGTATTCAGTGTCTTCAACAATTGAAAAGGAATCCCATGTATACGCTGCCAAAATTCCCCTGCTGAAACACATGCCGTTGCCTCGCAGGAGAATCGGCAAGCCCAGACGCTCTTTCTGCTCCCAGAACAGTCTGTTTTCGATGAGATTTCCCACCTGGAACAGATACGTAAGGACGCTGGCATCGGGGTTCGAAAGTCCGTCATAGGCCTGAACCACCTGCTGGCCGGCACAAAACCGTTCGGCAAGGCCGGCAAGAAAGTTCTTCGAAACAACGGAATCCGCATCGATAACAACCGCCATGTCATACTCATCGGCGGCAAGTGCGTCGAACGCGAATTTCAGCGCAAAGCCCTTGCCTCTGCGACTGTCATCAGTACGGACAAGGCAACGGGCCCCTTCCCGCACGGCAACCTCGGCGGTTGCGTCCGCACAGTTATCGGCGACAACCAGAACAGAAAAAAGTTCGGCAGGATAATCAACGCTGCGCAGGCTTTGAATTGTTGAGGCTATCCCAGACTCTTCGTTGTGGGCGGGAACAACAAAGACAAAACGGGTCCGGGCGGCGTGTACCCTGTGCGGCTCTGACCTCCGTTTGCGAAGGAGCTGCACGGCAAGCAACCAGAGGTACCCGCATAATGCCGTAAGTAGTGCCGCACCACAAGTGATCGCTGCCGCACACAGATCTGATAGATACATCAATAAGGCGCCCCTTTACCTCTGGACCGGCGAGCAGGTATTCAAGACGCAGGCAACCGTTGAAAAAGGAAGTGCACCCATGATGTTCCGTATTTTTCTCTCAGTCCGTTTGAGATTCAGATAATGCCGAAAGCGCGATTTCAGCCGTGCGGGAATGCGAGGCTGATCAGGATCTATTTCCCAGGGGTGAAAATAGACTATTGCCGGCTGACCCTCGACCCGGTTGATTCTCTGCAGGGCTTTACAGAGCAGCCACGACGGAAAGAGCCGCAGATAGCCGCCGCCCGCTACGGGAAGACGAAACTCGCAGCTGCCGATGGAGATGGGCACCGTCGACAAGGGAAACTCCCGGAGCATGCCGGAGGGTCTTTCGATGGTGTGGGGGAACCGCTGCGCATCGGGCATTCCGTAGGTATCGTGATATACCGGGAATATGCTTGAATCATAGCTGAACCCTTCTTCAACGAGGATATCAAGTGCCCACAACGATTTCCCGGTAATGGAATAGCTCGGCGCCCGATACCCCTGGACCTGGACACCGGCAATATCCTCCAGGAGAGTTCTCGCCTTGCGCACGTCTGCCCGGAACCGGTCCGGCCCGATACGGTAGACCAGTTCATGGCCGTAGCCATGGCAGGCTATCTCATGCCCGCCAGCGGCGATCTCTTTGACCAGCAGCGGTTCCCGCTCTGCAACCCAGCCGAGAATGAAAAATGTCGCCTTGACCTGGAACTCATCGAGCATGGCAAGAATACGCCGGGTATTTGCCGCAACACGTAACTCGAAATTGTCCCACTGGCCCCGCTCCACATGTCCTTCAAAGGCAGTAACCTGGAAGTAGTCTTCGACATCAATGGTAAGGGCGTTTAACATGGAGCCTCAGGGGTCAGGGTACAGGGTACAGTAAAACAAAATCAGGGGTCAGGGGACAGGGACGGTTATGCTTCCCTGCCAGACCTGTTGAGTCCCCTTTTCTGTATACCCTGCACGTATGATGTCAGGAGGCGCAACACTTCTTTCACAGAGTGTAGCAATCTCTCACTTTCGTTTACTTCAAGGTAACCAAGGTCTCTACTCAGTGAAACCTGAGTCTCCAGTTCAGCCGCCGAGCCAAGGGTAATTTTTAAAAACTGAACGTACTCTTTCGTGCCACGCATATACCCTTCAGCAATATTTGAAGGGATTGAAACCGCGGCTCTTCGAATTTGGCTTGTAAGGCCAAACTGCTCGTCCTTGGGAAAGGAACCCGTCACCTTGTACAGATCAAGAACCAGTCCGTAACTCTTCTGGTACGCCACAAGTTCCGAATAATCTTTCACGTCGTTCCTGTCGGGTTTACGTAGTTCGCTATTTCCTGCCAGCTTCCCGATTTTCCCGTCTCCTGTACCCTGTACCCTGCGCCCTGTTCCCTAAAACGTCTTCCTTGCTTCCAGCATTACCCGGTTCACCGTATAGTTCTCGGCAAATCGCGCCGAAGAGTCGTAATCAACAAAGGCATAGGAAAGGCTGATGTTCGTATTCCACGGCAGTGTATAGCTGAGTCCTGGTGAGATGTAGACTCGGCGGGTATGCCCCGACACGGTACGATACTCATAGTGCTCAACATTGGCGGCAAGCCGCCCATTCAACTTTTCCGTAAGGCTGTACCTGGCATTCACACCGCCGCCCAGCTTTCTGGTGCGGTCGACTCCTGAACCGTCAAAGGTCGAGTAGTACAGTGAACCACTGATGTCTCCCCGCTCGATTGGTCGGGCAGCGGAAAACGAGAAGGTTTTTTCCCGGGTAACGCCGGTCAGAGGATCTTCCGGGTAGCTGACCGCCGCACCCGCCGTGAGGACGTAAACGCCAAGGGTATGGGTAACACCGGCACTCCAGTACGGATTATTGAACTCTCCGCGCCCAGCCTGGCGATAGGTTATCCAGGTGTAGCCACCCTGGGCAAAGACGAAACAGTTCTCGGCATATTCGTACCGGGCGCCGGCAAAGGGCGAGTGACGGTCATAGGCGCTGCTGGATTCCTGACGGGTAAAAGCATATCCGCCGGAAAGAGAAATCTTCGGAGAAAACTCATGGGTAACGTCAACAAAACCGGTATGTTCCTGCTTATCGATGGCATCGGGATCACGGTACCAGACATTGCTGTAACGATAGCCGGTCTTGATGGTGGTCTGCCCCCCGGGGCGGAATACTGCGTAGGGAGATACGGTAAACGTATTGGAATCCGACTGATTGGCAGAGAGACCTTCCTGGGTATAGTCCCGGCTCACATCGAGCGAAACACGTTTGAAAGTATCACTGATGTCCAGGAAAAGTCGCTCATCAATGAGCCTGATTTGCCCCTTTGCCGCCAGATTATGGGTTGTCTCATCACCACGGCTGTCCCGTGCGTAGAAGCGGTAGTCGAGATTGTAGGCAAGATCCCAGTCCCAGAACGGCGCCACATATTTGAATGTCAACCCGGGCAGCAGGCGGGTAATGAATTCCGACCTCTTTTCGGCGCGGGATTCATACACGTTGTCAGTGAACTCCTCACTGACCGCCAGGTACGGGTGAAAACTCAGCTCGCCGGCATGGGCCGGCAGCGGCGCACATACCGAAACCAGCAACAGGACTGCTACGACTCCCGGTAACAAAAAGACACAGCCGTTTTTTCCCATGGTGCTCTCCGTTGGAATGGTGTACGGCGATACGCTACCACCGTTATTAGCCAAAAATTTTCCTGAGGAACCCTGACTTGCCCTGACTGCCGGCATTCGCCCCGGAATCACCGTCCTCTCTCTGAGTGGTCTTTTCCAGGACGATCTGGCGCAGTTCGCTGACTGAGGTCTCGTTTTCCCGAGCGAACACGCGCAATGAACTGGTCAATGATGCAATCCGTTCGTCAATGGCAGTCAGCATGTCCCGCTTGAAGTCCCTGGTGTCCCGCTCCAGACCCTCAAGACGGTCGGTTACCGGTCGCAGGATCGCTTCAAGCTGTTCGACGGGGGCAGGTACGTTCCCGGAATGCAGAATTTCATCAGGCCTGATTTCAGGCCTTGCCGGAAGACCACCGTTCCAGAATTGATTCTCGAAATCCAGATCGCCGATGACGTCTTTCGCCATGCTGCCGTCCAGCACCTGGACTTCTTCGGCAAAGGCGGACAGCATGAGGAAATCGCAGATTATGTTGATCAGGCGGGGTATCCCCCTGCTGTAGCGGTAGATGATATCCAGGGATTCCGGCAGGAAGATAACTGCTTCCCGATTGCCCGCGACCTGCAGACGATGCAGGATGTATTCTTCCACTTCCAGGCGGGAAAGGGGGTTGATATGACAGTTGATGCTGATCCGCTGGCGCAACTGCAGGAGGGCGGGATCGGAAAGGGTGGTTCTCAGTTCCGGCTGACCAACGAGTATTATCTGCAGCAGCTTCGCGTCGTCGGTCTCCAGGTTGGAGAGCATACGAATATTCTCCAACAATTCCGGCGTCAGATTCTGGGCCTCATCGATGATCAGGGTCGGCCGATTGCCCCGGGCATACTGATCGATCAGAAAGTCGTTTAGATCACGCATCAGGGCAATCCGGTCTTTTCCGACGACGTCCAGATGGAAATCATCATTGACCATGGCGAGCAACTGGTCGAAGGTCACACTGGTATTGAATATCTTGGACAGAACGACGCCGGGCCGCTGCTTCTTGATGAGATCCCTGATAATCGTCGTCTTTCCTGAACCGATTTCACCGGTCAGAAGGATAAAGCCTGCCCGTTCATTTATGCCATAATCCAGATAAACCAGTGCCCGTTTATGCGCCTTGCTGAAAAACAGGAATTCCGGGTTAGGCACCAGGTCGAACGGTTTTGTCCGCAGATTGAAATATGATTCGTACATTACGTGCTCTCGATTCGCCAGGGTTACTGCCACGATGTAACCTTCAGCAGGTTATACAGTGAAAATCACCAGGTTCCCATCCACAGTTTCCGGATGGAGACTGTTCAGCTACTGAACATCCTGCGCAGCAGGCCCTTTTTCTCCGGAGCCTTTTCGCTCGCCCGATCGCCGTAATAATAGTAATAACGGCTGTCGAGATGTTCCTGGGAGACGTTGTTGTATACCATGCCGAGAACGGGAGTACCCTTGATGTTGGTCAGGGCATCACTGATGTTCTGGACGGAAGCCAGGCCTTCCCTGACCAGAAAGATTACCCCGTCCACAAGATAACTGAGGGCAAGCGTCTCCGCAAAAAGGAGTACCGGCGGAGAATCGATGATGATGTACCGATCAGGATAACGGTGTTTCATTTCCCCGAGCAGGTCAGCCATGCGCTGGGATGACATGAGCTCCACCGGGTTACGGACCGGCCTGCCGGCCGGCAGCAGGGTCAACTTGCCGATGCCGGTCTTGATCAGCACGTCACCGGGGTCAACGCCATCACGAAGGCAATCGGCAAGGCCGATCTTCGGCTCAAGGCCGAAATACTGGTGCAGGGAAGGCTTGCGCAGATCGGCGTCCACCAGCAGAACCGTATGGTCAAATTCCTGGGCAAGACTTATGGCAAGGTTCAGCGAGGTGACACTTTTTCCTTCCCCGGCAAGTGAACTGGTAACCAACAGGGTGTTGCGGAACTCGTCCTGACGGGTTAGCGAAACGATCATTGACTTGAGCTTGCGGTACTCTTCCGCAATAGGCGAATGGGGATCGGTTGCGGTGACCAGCATAGGACTATGCAGCGGCGCCGTCTCCTGCTCAGGGAGGGTGTATCGGGTGCTTGCTGCGGTGGAAGCGGGGGAAACAGACTTTGCAGGGTGTATAACATCCCGTTTACCGCTGCGCATCTGGGCTGCTTTTTCGAGAGCCTCTTCAATCCTGCTCATGATGTTCCTTTCTTGTCACTGAAAAAGACTGTTTTAAGAATATAGATGAGGCTAGTCGATTTCTACAGTATGTACCGGCTCAGTACTTCATAGACCAGAACGGCCAGTATGATACTGAAATAGGCCCCGGCGGCAAGGAACAGCTTCCTGTTCTTTTTCCTCTTCAAAGCGATTTCTTCCGGGTTCCGGATGGTCGGCACAACGGCAAGCACCGGCACACCCAGTGACTTGAGCGTTTCGAGGCTCTTGACTGAACTGTCAATCTGGTCAAGGAGCAGCGCAATGCCGATGCCCGCGGCAAGACCGGCCACGATACCGAGCAGAATGATCTTCACCCGGTCAGGGCTGATCGGCTGTATCGGCACAACAGCCGGGTCAATTACCCGGAAAGTGGTCGCCTTGTCCTGCACTTCCAGCTGCTTTGAGATCTCCGACTGGCCCTGACGGTTGACCAGTTGCTCATAGAGCTTGACCTGGTTCTCGCGCTCGTCCACAAGGCGTGCCAACTCTGCGCGCGCCGTCGGCATCTGCTGCAGCAGGCCGCGGGCCGAGGCAAGCGCCCCTCCCTGAATGGCGGCTGCCCGGCGAAGGCCCTGCAGTTCATAGTCGATGCGTTCCTGCTCCAGGGATGTCTCCACCGCATTGGGCCGCGTACGCATTTCTTCCTGCAAGGACTCCATATCTGACTTGAGCTTGACAATTTCCGGGTAATTGTCGGTATACCCTGTCCGCAATTCGTTCAGACGACGCTGCATGGCTACCAGACGCCCCTGTCGCGAATCCATTTTTTTCACCAGAGCCCTCTGGGATTCAAGCTGGGCCTCACGGGATCTGATTTCATCCATCCGTTGCTGGGCGGTGCTGATGTCCACAAGGACGTTGCCACTTTCAACGGCCAGTACCGCCCCTTTTTGCCGTTTGAACTCGTTAATGGCCACATCGGCTTTATCAATTTTCTCTTTGAATGCCTTGATCTGTTCCGTAAGGAATGATGACGCCCCATAGGACTCCTCACGCTTTTGGGAAACGTTTTCCTCAATGTAACGCCTCACCAGACCATTCACATAATCTGCGGCAAGTTTCGGGTTCGTATCCTGAAAGGAAATAATAAAAAGGCCCTCTCTGTCCCGTACCCTGATTGTCATGTTCTTCTGAAAGGACTTAACCATATCCTCAATCTTGGCATCACTTTTGTGCCCGACATCCAGGTCGAGATCATCCATGACCTTGAGAATCAAGGTCCTGCTGTTCAAGGCATAGGTCAGTACATTGATCTTCTCCTCGACGGTTGGAGAAACAGCAATCCCCTTCAACAGGTCGCTCATGATACTTTTTTCAACAAATACCGTGCTCCGCGCCTCAAACCTCTCAGGAAGAACAAACCCGAGAATCACCGCCACGGTCATGACCGCCAGTGCCACGATAACCGCAGGGATTTTTCTTGTGCTGACTATGGCAAGATACTTTCTATAATCGAATTCTGAAGACATTCCTATAACTCCATGGATAAGTTTTGAGACAGAGAACCAGCGGGTCGGCATCGGTGGAAACGGCAGTTACCGCCCTCCCGGGCCACAGACGCTACCATCAGGACAATAGGCACTAAAACATGCCTTCCTTGACAATAATATAGTCTCCGGGGCGCAATTTAACATTCTGCTTAAGATCACCGTCCTTGATAAGATCCTTGGCTCGGACATCAATTGCCGACTCCTTGCCGTCTTCACGGCGAATTATGGTCACGTCATTCTGTTTGGCAAACTTGGTAAAACCGCCCGCCTCAATGATGGCTTCGATGACCCGCATCCCTTCGCGGTATTCAATGAATCGGGGCGCCACCACCGCTCCGAGCACATAGACATTCTTGTCCATCGCCTGGGGAATAAATATTGCGTCATTGGATTGGATAACAATATCCTCGCTCACTTCCTTGATTTTCTTGCCGTTGCGCAGGACGTAGGCTTTCCGGTAGTCGGCCACCTTACCGGCCCCGCCAACGAGGGAACCGCCTCCGGAACCGTCACCGGCGGTAACGTTACCGATGGAACAGAGCAGTTGCAGCAACGTCATTCTCCTGCTGAGATCGACGACCCCCGATTGCACCCCGCCGCCGAAGACATATACCTTGCTGTTGGTAATTTCCCGTACGGTGACGGTGACAATCGGATTCTTGACCAACTCTTTAAGTTTTTCGGTTAAATCCGTCTGCAGGGACTTGGGGGTGAACCCGCTTGCTGCAACGTCACCCAGGCCTGGGATGGTAATCTTGCCGTCGGGGCGGACTTTGACCTCGACATCCAGTTCCTTTACTCCCCACACGGAAATGGACAGCACATCCCCTTCACCGATCACGTAATCATTTGCCTGGACAGGTCCGGCCATCAGGACCAGCAACGCCAGGGTATACAGCACTACTTTTCGCATCATGTGTATTCCTCCTTACCAGGGTGCAAGGGTTTCTAACCAATATTCAGTTTTACGAAATCAACGAAGTAAAGGGTTGAGAGACAAGCTCAATCAACCCCGTGCAAACAGACAACGGTCAGCGGAGTGTTATTGGTCACGGACACAAACATCCGTAATTTTGAAGTCTACCGCCCACCCTGACCAAACGCAACCACGCCGATAGTATTAAAGATCACCCGTAAATCCAGAGACAACGAAATATTTTTTGTATAGAACAGATCATAACGCAATTTCTCCAGGGCGTCCTCGACGGAAGAGCCGTAGGGATAGCAAACCTGCGCCCAGCCGGTTACCCCTGGCTTGACAAAATGCCGCTCCGAATAATACGGCACGATCTGCTTCAACGTCTCGACAAATTCAGGCCGCTCCGGTCTCGGGCCGACCAGGCTCATATCACCGATCAGCACATTGAACAATTGGGGTATTTCATCAATACGGCACTTGCGCATGAACCTGCCCAGACGTGTCACCCGCGGATCGTCCTGCTGTGCCCAGACAGCTCCGGTTCCCTGTTCGGCATCCTGCCGCATCGTCCTGAATTTGTATATGGTGAACAGCCTTTCAGCTTCACCGATGCGATTTTGACGGAAAAGTATCGGACCGGGCGAATCAAGCTTGACCAGAAGCGCCACCAGAGGGAAAAATGGCAGCAATACCAGCAAGCCGAACAGTGAACATGCAACATCAATGGCACGTTTTGTGACGCGCAACAGCAACGTAATACGGAATCCGTGGGAGAAGATAAACCAACTTGGCGTAATATTTTCCAGGAGCAACTTACCGGTGACCTGTTCGTAAAACGAGGGGGCATCCACGACCTTAACACCGCTCAGCTTGCAGTTCAGCACTTCCTGCAGGGGAAATACACCGCGCCGTTCCGAGAGAGAAACGACAACTTTCCCCGCATTTTTTCGTCTTACCGTCTCGTAGATATTTTCTTCGCTGCCGACGATCTCCCTATCCGGCACAATGGCTGTCTCATTGGCGCAGGTCACATACCCGGCAAGGATGTAGTGGCTGTTGGGTGCAGAAATAAGGCTGCCTATTTTTTCGGCAAGGGGACCCACTCCAAGGATGAGGACTCTCGTTGCAAAAACAGGGAGGTTTGCCCGAATACGGAACAACACCTGCCAGACGAATTGAAAGAGACCAAAGGAGCATAAGGCGATAACCAGAACACCCCGACCGAACATGATGGACGGAAAGAGATAGTACAGGGACGAAAGGAGAATAAATGCGAAAAACAGAGAAAAACTGATGCGCAGCGCCAGATCCTTCCAGCCTGATTCAGAATCGACACGATAGAGCTCAACAAAAAATGATGAAAAAAGCACGGCCAGCACGAAGAATACCCGTTGCTGAACTTCAACACCATTAAGCTCAAGCAGGTTCGGAACCGCACCGAAGCGGACGAGAAACCCCGTTGAAATTCCTGCCAGAGCACAGAGTATGTCTCCGCTGATGAGGAGCAACAGCAGTCTGTTCATGACTATCTCCTGGCAGCCGAGAGTTCCGCCAGCAGTGCCCGTGCGGCTGCAGCCTCCCGGAAATCTCCCATGGCAAGAGCCCGGCGCACTTCAACAACTGCTTTTGCCTGGTCACCGGTTCCCCGGTAAGCAAGGGCAAGATGGTAGGCAACATTTGGATTCATCGGAAGCAGTGTCGCCGATTTTTCAAGAAGGGGCCGCGCTTCTTTCGCCCGGCCGTTTTTCAAAAGCGCCAAACCCAGGGTGTCCATGACTGCGGGATTGCCGGGTTCCAACTTGTACGCCGCTACCGCAAGCTGCAATGCCTCCTTCGGACTGCCCAGTCCCTGTGCATAGAGGTATGAAAGATTATTGAGGGAAGGCACGTGGTTACCGGCCCGCGCAATAGCAGTCCGATAATTCGCCACAGCCTCCTTCGTCTTGCCGGAAAGCTCATAGAGAGAACCCTTGGCATAGTAGGCGGGTGCGTAACCGGGACTCCTTTTGAGAGCCTCATCATAGGCTGCCATGGCTGAGGCCGTATCCTTCTGGCGCATGTGGAGACCGCCCAGGAGCATTGCCGCCTGGGGATCCCTGGGGTCCGCCTGCATGCCGGCCCGAACCGCATCAATGGCCCGCGGGAGATTGTTTCTGCCTTCATGGACCGAAGCCATTACAATGTGGCCAAAGGCTGAACGGGGCTGCATGGAAATTATCCTCCGCGCCTGCTCCTCGGCGCGGGCGAAATCCTTCTGCATGATATAGGCACTAACCTTGAGAGGCAGCGCCTTGGCAGCAGCAACGGCCTCAAGCTCATCCAGGGTGCGGATTGCGGCTTTGTAATCCTTGTTCCCGAGGAGAACGCGCGCTTTCATTTCCAGCATCGCCACGTTGCGCGGTACTGCCTTGATTCCTTCATCGAGGGTTGATAATGCCCGCCCGAGGTCGTTTTTCTTCAGGTAATAGGTAGTCAATGCCTGGAACGCAGCCGGTTGCCTGGTTTTCTTGGCCCGTTCGTACATGGCCACAGCCTGGCCATCGGCTCCCTTCAATTGCAGTATCGCCGCTGAGCTCAGCATTGCCCGAAGGTTATCCGGTTGCATACGCAGCACCGCATCATACTCGGCCAGTGAGCGGTCATACTTCCCTGAGACGGCGTGAAAGGTTGCCAGGTTGAAATAGGCCGGATAAAAAGCCGGATCAGCAACCTTGGCTTTCTCCAGATAGCGGGCACCATCCGCCGGCTTATTGGAGGCGAGCATCGCCCGGCCCATGAAGTTGTAGAGAGCCGCATCATTCTTGCCGCCGGTCAGGCCTTCACGGCACACGGCGATGGCCTTTTCCGAGTCGCCTCTGCTCAGATGATACGTAGCAAGCACCAACCGGGTATTGAGCACTTCGGGAGCAACCCGCACAGCAGTCGCCAATTCAGTTTCCGCCTGGCTGATCTTGCCCGAGCCGATGAGGTACATCCCCTTCTTCAAGTGGGCATCCACCAGTTTCGGGTCCAGTTCCGTTGCCCGGGCGAGCTCTTTCATACCCTCGTCATACATGCCCTTGGCCATATAGGCGCTGCCCAGAAGGTTGTGGGCAAGGGCATTCTTCTCATCACTTTGAATAATCTTGATCGCTTCGGGAATCACATCATCGACTCGACGCTGCTGCAGCAGGATCATTGCAGACAGTAACCGGGCTCGATTGAATGAAGGATTGTAATCAAGCACCCTGCGGAATTGGGATAGTGCGCTTTCCAGATCGCCATTTTCATAAAAACTCAAGCCGAGAAAGTACAGCGCCTCCAGGGAAGGTCCTTGCCGAATCGAGGATTGCAGCGAGGTAATGGCGTCCTGGTAGTTCTTCTTTTTATATTGAATCAGGCCAGTGAGCCGGTTCCCCTCACCCCGCTTGGGAAACTTCTCGGTGAGGTGTTTTGCAATACGTTCAGCCTTATCCATTTCGCCTTTTTCCATATGGATAAGTCCGGCACGATAAAGTGCCTGGGAGTCTCCGGGGTGAAATGAGGCGATGCGGCGATAGACTTCCACGGCCTGGGCATGGTTGCCCGACACGGTGGCCATTTCGGCAAGAAGATAATTCGCCTTCAGATTTTTCGGATCCGCAGCAAGAATATCGTCGACAATCTTGCGGGAATCAGCCATCCGCTTGTCGGAAGCCAGCAATACTGCCAATTGAACTTTAGCACTGGTCAAGCTCGGTTTGGTGGCAATGGCTTGCCGCAGAAACTTTTCTGCGTCGGCAACATTGTTTTTGAGCATATGCGCCTGGCCGAGAATTTCCATTGCCCCTGCGGCAGCGGGATCGTCCCGCAGAATTCCCTCCGCGTCAGCTATTGCCAGTTCCGGCTTGTTCAGGTGGATGTACAGCGTGGCAAGATGAAGCTTCAATCCGGGATACTTGGGATTCTGCCTGAGCACCTTCTGGAACTCCCGCTCAGCCTGCTCGTACTTCTTGCTCTCTTTATATGCCACACCGAGCTGATAACGGGCTTCCAGGTAGTTCTGGTCCTTTTCCAAGGCATTTTTGAGCATGACTATGGCCGCACCGGGATTGCCGCTCTTTATCTGGTTGACACCCTCATTGTAGAGCTCTTCTTTGGTTTTGGAACTGCAGGCAGTGAATGTAACGATGACCAGCGCAACAACTACCATTCTCTTAAACAATAGAGTACCCTCCTTGGAGCAGATCATCCTTGCTGCGGACAAGCTCTTTCACCAGAACAGTGAATCGGCCGTAATCGATGGGCTTAACCATACAATAGGAATTCTCAAGACCCTCCAGAACATCTATCAATTCCTTACCAACATGGTCGGCGAGGACGATTATTGGAAGCGCGAGGCCATTCAGTTTTTCAAGCACGGATTTTCCGTAGGGGAAACTGGTTATCAGGAGAGATGCTTCGGCAACCTTTCCCTGCGAAAGAGCCACATCACCCCGGATCAGGGAATCGAAACTGAAGCCTTCCCCGGCAAGAATAGACGAACACACGCGGGCGAAACCAGCTTCGTCGACAATCACGATTGTATCACGTCCGTTACCCATGACAGTGACAAAGCAACGAAGGTGCCAAAAGGCGCCTGCCCCACAGTACGCGGCCGATCACCGCAGCCGCAAACAGCATTTCCAGAGAGGAGTTACGACATATTTATTCAATTAATCAACTGGATAGATCAAATCGTCATGGAATTTCTCCTAATTATAAAATCATGGACACACGGCAAGATTCCGAAACCAGCAACCCTGTTGGCCGCTCATTGGCGAACATTTAACGGCAGATTGTTTCCCCTGGAAACAATCTGCCGTTAAACGGGGCCTGCCAATCGATGAAAACTGTTTCCAAAGGCAACAGTTCCAGAAAACCTAGTTTTTACACCATATTACAAAATGCAAAGTGGTTCTGAAAGACACAGTCGCTGTCGGCGAGATGCACTCGTACCTGCAACCAGTTTCCATCCGGAAACTCCGGATGTGGGACTGGTGACATCATTGTGGAAACGAAGAGTTTTTCGTTATGGCAAGGGAATCAAGGGATTGTGCGGAGGCGTACCCAGGTACGCCGCACAGGCAAGCTCGCTGATTGACGCAGCCAGGGCGAGCGACACCATGCTCGCATGGTGGGCAGCATAGATTGCCCGAAGGGTAAGGCCACAGGCCTAATCAAAAAGAACCGTTTCCCGATGAAAACCGATCATCTGCAGAGGAGAGATAAACACGGAAGGCGGTAAAGAGGATCCGAAGCCTGCTAGAGGTCCATTTCACTCAGCCGTTTATACAAAGCTTTCCGGGAAATACCGAGGGCTTCGGCAACCTTTGATTTGTTGCCATTGAACTCATCAAGGGCAGCGCGAATTGCATCTGCCTCAAGGTCGCGCAGCGACTTGATGGACTTGTTCCGCTCCTGCCGTCCGGCAACATAGTGTCGAAGTTCATCGGGCAACTCCCGCCGCGAAATAGTTTTGCCTCTAGTGAGCACGGCAGCCCGCTCGATAACGTTTTTCAACTGCCTGATGTTTCCGGGCCAGGGATACTGGAAAAAAAGCTCCATTACCTCAGAAGACAATTGCAGCGACTTCTTTTCCCGGACACAGTATTCCTTGAGAAACGCATCGGTCAACAGGGGGATATCATCCCTTCGTTCACGCAGGGGCGGCATAGCAATACGCACGACATGAATACGATAGAAAAGATCTTCCCGGAAATTTCCTGCCGCTATTTCATGGGCCAGATCACGGTTCGTCGAGCAAATCAGGCGGAAATTCACTGTGATTTTCTTGTTGCTCCCCAAACGCTCGATCTCTTTCTCCTGCAGTACCCGAAGCAGTTTTGCCTGCAGAGACATCTCAAGCTCACCAATTTCATCCAGAAACACCGTTCCCTCACCGGCTTCCTCGAAGCGGCCGATTCTCCGGGAAGTCGCCCCGGTAAAAGCGCCCTTTTCATAACCGAACAATTCCGACTCAAGGAGTCCACCAGGCATGGCGGCACAATTTACCGCAACAAACGGTTTATCCTTGCGCATGCTCTGGAAATGGAGTGAACGGGCTATGGCTTCTTTCCCGGTGCCGGTTTCGCCACAGATGAGCACACTGCTGACCGAGTCCTTGACGGCACCGATAGTCTCGAAAACCCTGAGCATCTCTGGTGTATTGCCGATAATTCGCTCGGAACCGCCCCCCATGGCCAATCGATTCCTCAGGGACTCGATCTCTTTCTTGAGGAACCGCTGTTCAAGTGCCCGGGCAAGAATGCTTTTCAGCTTCTTATAGTCGGGAGGTTTAATGAAATAGTAGAAGGCACCCTGGGTTATGGCATTGACCGCCGAATCGACGGAACCGTACGCAGTAAGAAATATTACCGGTATATCGGGATGCTGGTCCGTGACATAATCGAACAACTGCATGCCATCCCGTCCCGGCATCTTCAGATCGGTAATCACCACATCGATATCGTCACTGGTAAGGACATCCTGCGCTCGATCAACATTCTGTACCTCAGATACGGTATAGCCTTCCTCACGGAGAATGGCGGACAACACCTTCAGCGCATTGATCTCATCGTCAACAAGGAGCACGCGCCCTCGCGCCTTACCTGGCATACCAATCCTCCACGCGGCGGTGATTCCTCACACGCTACTTCGTTTTCATCCGGAAACGGTTCTTTTCCGCCCTGGCAATGGTCGAACACTCGGAGTTTCCGGATGGAAACTACTTCGTAAGCACCAATCAAACAGGAATAAACAGGGTTACTTGCGTACCCACGTTTCTTTTACTGACAATGGTCATGTGGCCGCCATGATACTGCACAATCTCACGGGTAATGAACAGACCGAATCCCCGCCCGGCAAGACCGGGTCGCGCCGTTCCCATGGCATCCACACAATGTTCCTTTTCGTACAGCATGCCACTGCCGGTATCGCTGACTTCTATGGCGACATGATCCCGGCCATCACGCACTGCCAGGTAGGTTTTCAGAAGCACACTGCCCCCATCAGCCATGGCCTCCAGGGAATTGTTGATCACGTTCATTACGGCATGCTCCAACTGGAATGCATCGGCCCGAATCTGCGGCAGTGGAGCAAATTCCGTTTCAAACGTTGAATTTCGGGCATATGCCTGGAAATTGCTCATGGTGAGTATTTTCTGGAGCAGGTCGTTCACGGCGACCGGTGACACCTCGGACTCAAGGAGTGAACTGCTCAGAAACCTGGTAATGAATCCGTCCAGCTTGGATATCTCTTCTTCGATGATTTCGGCAAACTCAAGGAGTGTCGTTTCTTTGCCATACCGGTCCTTCAGGTACACCACGGCCCCTTTGATGGCATTGAGCGGATTGCGTACGCCATGGGCAAGTTTTGCCGAATTTTTGCCAATGCAGATCAGCCGCCGCTCCCGCTGCAGGTTGGCCAGGAATGCGCACCCCCCGGCCGACTGGGTGGCAACCTCCGCCCCGGTCACCATCCCGCGGTCATCGACCAGCGGACGTATGTGCAGATCTATGAGGGTATCTCCGCAAAAACAGACCGTACGGTAATCGGGAATCGCAAGGGGCTTGCCGGTGCGTAGCACGGATTCAACTGCGTCAGTGCCGCCAGTAATCAGGCGAGGAAACACATGATAGTACGGAAGGCCGACAAAATCGGTTAAACGATTCTCCGTGACATCATCCTGCACCATGCTCAGGGAGCGGAGCACAAGATCCATAGCAACGGTAAACCTGAAACCAAACATTGCATACCTTTCTCTGATATAAAGCACGAATTACAGCGCTGTCACCCGACCACACGCATCCGCTGCGGTCAGTTCGCCAATCCGGGCATCGGGCAAGCAACCCACCGAAAACACGGCTCCGCACAGGCACAGTCACTCTACCCGATATGTTCAGCCTTGTCAAAAACTGCCGGGACATCCAGGAAATTTCAAGAAATAAGGCATCACGGGTCGAAGTGATCGAAGGGCTGCTCGGCTGTTTCTACCTGAGAGTAACGGAGGGAAACTCTGACGTTCAATGACTTTTCCGATCAAGACTCCGGTATTGGATTGCTTCGGCAAGATGGTGTTCCGCAATGCCTGCCGAGCCGTCCAGATCGGCAATGGTTCGCGCCACCTTCAGAATACGTGTGTAGCCACGGGCTGAAAAACCGAGCCGCTCGGTAATCAGTTCGAGAAGCCGATGGCCGGCAGCATCCGGTTCGCAGAATTTCCGGATCTGCCGCGGGTTCATCTGGGCGTTGGCATGGACTCGGGTCCCGGCAAAACGATGCTGCTGGACTTCCCGGGCAGCCGTAACCCTTCGGGCAATGGCCGCGGAGCTTTCTGCTTCGGAGCGATCAGCCAGATCCCGATACCTGACCGCCGGCACCTCGATATGAATATCGATCCGATCAAGAAGCGGCCCGGAAATCCGTGAGCGGTACTGGTGAATCTCCCGTGGCGTGCAGGTGCATGTCAGGGAATTGTCACCGCTCTGACCGCATTTGCAGGGGTTCATGGCCGAGACCAGCATAAGGCGTGAGGGGTAGGTGATGGACATGAGGGCCCGGGAGATGGTTACCCGACCGTCCTCGAGGGGTTGACGCAGCACTTCGAGAACATGTTTCTTGAATTCAGGCAATTCGTCGAGAAAGAGTAAACCATTATGGGAAAGGGAAACTTCTCCGGGTCGGGGGGTGTTACCCCCGCCAATGAGGCCGATGTCGGAGATGGTATGGTGGGGCGCCCGGAATGGGCGTTGGGTGATGAGTGCCCGGTCACGGTCCAGAACACCCATGACACTGTAAACCTTGGTGGTTTCGATTGCTTCGTCAAAGGACATGCGCGGCAGGATACCGGGAATACGCCGGGCCAGCATGGTTTTCCCCGAACCCGGCGGCCCGATCATCAGGATGTTGTGCGCTCCGGCAGCGGCAACCTCGATTGCCCGCTTGGCGTGCTCCTGCCCCCTTACTTCCGAAAAATCATCACCGAGGTTCGCCTGTTCCCGGAACAGCTCGCCCACGTCGACCCGACAGGGTTCCAGCAGCAGGTCACCATTGAGGAAAGCAACTACCTCGGCCAGCTCGGTGACGCCGACAACCTGAATGCCCTCCACAACCGCACCTTCGGCGGCATTGTCCCGGGAAACGATAATGCCGGTAAAGCCGGCCTGTTTTGCCGCAACAGCAACAGACAGGCAGCCGCGCACCGGCCTGACACCGCCATCCAGGGACAATTCGCCTAACAGCAGGAACTCCTTCAGACGACCGGGTCGGACCACACCCGTCGCCGCCAGAATTCCCACGGAGATGGGAAGATCGAACGCAGCACCTTCTTTCCTGATATCAGCCGGAGCCAGGTTCACCGTGATCCGGCGGCTGGGATATTCGTAGCCGGCATTTTTCAATGCAGACTTGACCCGATCCTTGCTCTCCTTGACCGCACCATCGGGCAGGCCAACCGTGGCAAACTGGGGCAAGCCCTGGACGATATCCACCTCAACGGTAACGAGGAGCGCGTCAATGCCCATCAATGAACTGCTGAAAATTTTGGCAAACATCACTACCCCCATCATAAGCTGGGGCTAATGTACAGAATAAATGAATATTTGCCAAGACAAGTTTTCAGCCGTTAAACCTTTTCCCCTCAGGACTCGGTCAGCAGAATGGCCTCAGCGATTTGGCGCATGCTTTTGCGTTTGTCCATGGCCAGCTTCTGCAGCTTACGGAACGCTTCCGGTTCGGTCAGTCCCTGGTTGCGGATCAGCAGCCACTTGGCCTGCTCAACGATTTTGCGACTTTCCAGGTCCTCCTTGAGATCTTCGACCTGTTCCTTTAATGCTTCGACCTCTTCAGCATGGGCGCAGGCCAACTCGATGGCAGGCCAGAGATCCTGGTCCCGCAGGGGCTTTGCCAGAAAAGCACCAACACCGGTCTCCCGGGCGCGCTGGACTGTTTCCTGGTCATAGCAGGCGGTCAGCAGAATAATCGGCACCTTCAGTTTGCCGCGAATCTCCCGGGCCGCGGAAAGCCCGTCCAGTCGGGGCATGGCCACATCGAGGAAAATGATATCCGGCAGTTTTTCCATGGCGAGTTCAACCGCCCGCACCCCATCACCACATTCCAGTACTTCAGCAAAGCCAAGAGCCAGCAGCTTATTTTTTAGGCTGGTCCGGAGAATGGGTTCATCATCACATACCAGTGCAATTCTCAATGGAATCACCACCTTTTGGAATATATTGTGCGGATGACCACCCACACCTTTCCAGAGAGCATAAAGCGTTCCACTCCCGACAACACCCCACTCACGTGCGTATTTTACCCTTCCGGAAGTGCCGGGCACGAAGGGCAACCGGGCCAAGCAGTCCGGTAACCATTGTTCACGACCCATCCGGCAGATGGACAGCCCATAACCACAGACCACCCCGCAACCGTTTCCCTCGTGCTGATCCGGGGGCATCCTCCCGATAGCGCTGTGGGCCGGGTTCACACGGCAGGCAGACCAGAACCCAGTGGGGCCGTCAAGGCTTTTTCTATCGCATTATCAGAAAAAAACTTTATACTACGCCAGTAACACTCACCTTTTCCGGGTCAGGAGGGACTACATGGACACAGCACCACTCGAGAAAAAAGCCGGCGTCAAGGATTATCTTCGCCGGGCCATGCCAAAGGCAGTCGGCATCTTGTTCGCGCTGCTCATCATTATCATCTTCCTTAATCCCTTCGTCGTCATCGGTGCCGGTGAACGGGGTGTGGTGCTCAATTTCGGCGCCGTTTCACCCAATGTCCTCGATGAAGGGCTCCATGTGCGTGTGCCGATTATGCAGCGAGTCATCAAGATGGATGTCAAGGTGCAGAAATCACAGACCGACGCCGAGGCAGCCTCCAAGGATCTGCAGGAAACTTTTTCCACCATTGCCCTCAACTTCCACATCCTGCCGGAAAAGGTGAACGTGATCTATCAGAAGCTGGGCGCTGACTTCAAGGAGCGCATCATCGATCCGGCAGTCCAGGAAGTGGTCAAGGCGGTCACGGCGAAATACACTGCCGTGGAGGTCATCACCCAGCGGGAAAAGGTTCGTTCAGAAATCCGTGAAATGCTGAGGCAACGACTTCTGGCTTACAACATCATCGTGGACGACTTCTCCATCGTCAATTTCAAGTTCTCCAACCAGTTCTCCCAGGCCATCGAGGCAAAGCAGACGGCTGAGCAGTTGGCCTTCAAGGCGCAACGGGACTTGGAACGGATCAAGATCGAAGCGGAACAGAAGGTGACCCAGGCAACGGCCGAAGCCGAAGCGCTCCGACTGCAGAAGGAAAACGTCACCCCCGGACTGGTGAAACTGCGACAGATTGAAGCCTCATTGAAGGCAATCGAAAAGTGGGACGGTCGCCTGCCGAAGGTAACCTCAGGAGCCGTACCGTTTATCGACGTGAAAAGTCTGGATGGAAATTGATGCGGCAGCGGGAAGGAGTAGGGGCAATTCATGAATTGCCCCTACACGATGAATCAGCCCTGCGGGATACGCGAAATTTGGCCGCAGGGTTCTTCTCGCCGCAAAGGCTTACAGCTTTACCCCCATATATTCGGCAACGGTATGGATGTCCTTGTCCCCGCGGCCGGAGAGGCAGACCACGATGGTCTTGTCTTTCGACAGGGTCGGGGCCAGCTTCAGGACATGGGCGATGGCGTGGGACGACTCCAGGGCCGGCAGAATCCCCTCCTCCAGCGTGAGCGCCTTGAAACCCTCCATGGCCTCATCATCGGTAATGGCGACATACTCGGCCCGGCCGGTGTCCTTCAGCCAGGCATGCTCGGGGCCGACGCCCGGATAATCCAGACCGGCGGAGATGGAATGGGCAAAGGCGATCTGGCCGTGGTCATCCTGGAGCAGATAGGTCTTGTTGCCATGGAGCACACCAACCCGGCCGGCGCAAAGCGGTGCCGCATGTTTGCCGCTGGCGATACCGTAACCGGCAGCCTCAACACCGATCATCCGCACGTCCGTATCATCGAGAAAGGGATAGAACAACCCGAGGGCGTTACTGCCACCGCCAACGGCGGCAACCAGCACATCGGGCAGACGGCCTTCGACCTTCTCGTGCTGCAGCTTCGCTTCCCGACCGATTATCGACTGGAAGTCACGGACCATCACCGGATAGGGATGGGGTCCGGCGGTGGTGCCGATCACGTAGAAGGTGTCCTGCACATGGGTGACCCAGTTGCGCAGCGCCTCGTTCATGGCGTCCTTCAGGGTGGCCGTGCCGGCCGTCACCGGCGTCACCGTTGCACCGAGCAATTTCATGCGGAAGACGTTCAGGGACTGGCGATGAATATCCTCCTC
>CAYSWG010000001.1:40618-50750 GCA_964434465.1 uncultured Geobacteraceae bacterium | reverse complement strand
ATGCTACATCAATCCTCCGACGGTGTCCAGCGATTTTTGTGGGACACGGTCAGAGCAATGAAGGGGAGAAAGGACATGTCCTCCTCCCCTTCTTGTACCGCTTACGTCAGGTCAGGACGAGGTCCTAGAAGAGCCTCATGACTGCCTGCGCGGCCTGGGATGCCATGCTCAGGGAGGTGATACCCAGATTCTGACGGGTCTGGAGCATCAACATGTTGGCACCTTCTTCGTTCATGTCTGCCAGGGTCAGGTTGTCCGCACCGGTCTGCAACTCGTTGATCATGGAGCTGGTGAAATCCTGACGGGTAGTAACAACACTCAGGTTCGAGGAGAGTTTCGATGATTCGCTGCGCAATGTACCCAGTGCCGTTTCCAGCTGGGTTGCAGAGCTCTGAATCGAGGTAGTCCCCGTTGCCAAGGTAGAGCTTCCCCATGTTGCAGCAGCGGCATTGTCGATTGATAAGCCGCCTGCCGTCGCATTGAAACCACTGATACCAAGTGTTGAAGTCCCCGTGGATTGACCGAATTCCACCGTTTGCGTGCCGCCGGTCAGGAAGTTGGTGCCCCGGTAGCCGGAGTCACTGGCCAGCTGGGTGATCTGGGTCATCAGGGTGTTGTAGGTAGCGGCATATGCCGATCGGTCAGTGGTACTGCCGGAAGCCAGGGCTGCCTGGGCGACACCTTTTGCCGACTCGATCAAGGAAGTGATCGCCTTGATACCGGCGTCAGCGGCCTTTGCCATCTGCACGGCTTCTGCCATGCCGTCCTTGCGGGCACTGAGGTCACCGGCGCGCTGCATGTGCGACTGGGCGGCAAAATAGTTGGTCGGGTTGTCCAGCGGCGAGTTGACTTTCTTGCCGGTGGAAAGACGGGTCTGGGTGTTGTCAATCAACTTGCTGGTTCCCTGGAGGGAAAGAAGATTGTTCCTCATGCCTGCGGTCAAAGAAATCTGGTTTGCCATGGTACTGCTCCTTTCTGGTCTGTTCCGCGGCCTTCTGGCCGGGCTGTTGTGCCGCTTTGCGGCTGGATTATGCCGGTGGTATCCGATCCCCTTCTGAATCCGGATCAGCCGTCCGTTCTGGTCGGCCCTTTGTCCCGGCATTTAGGGTTCTTATCGTTCGATAACGTGAAAACTTTAGGAAAAAATGTCAGGACGAACAGCGTTTACTGAAAGGCGTTGCAACACGTTCAATTCACGGGCAACGGAACGAATCACTCCTGCCCAATCACCGGGCTCCTGCTGGCGAAACAGCCGCATGGTCGGATACCAGGGTGAATCGTCGCGACCGGTGAGCCAACGCCAATCGGCTGCATAGGGGAGGAGCAGCCAGGTTTTCTTCCCAAGGGCGCCCGCCAGATGGGCAACGGCGGAATCGATGGTGACGACCAGATCGAGAACAGCCACCAGGGCCGCCGTATCGGCAAAGTCCCGCAGGCAATCGGTATAGTCGTTAACCACCAGACCATGTGGGGGGTCCAGCAACTGCTCCCGACCCCGACCTACCTGCAGGCTGTAAAAATCCGTACCGGGAACCGTGGCCAAAGGGGCAAGATCGGCAAGATCCATGCTGCGCTTGGGGTCCGGCTTAAGCCGTCCGGCCCAGACCAGGCCGACGCGCAGTGAACTACCCTGCTCAAGCTGCCCCCTCCAGAAAGCCACCCTGTCGTGGGGTGCGTACAGATAGGGCACCTCTGCCGGCACCGTGGCCAGGGTAGTGTTGCAGGCCGACGGCAGACTGAGCAGCGGCACCTGCAGATCACTGTCGGGTAAACGGTCGCCGCGGACAAGAACCTGCACTTCCGGAAAAGAGTTCTGCAGAAGTTCCTGCAGGGACCGGTCCTGACACTCGAATACTACCGCAGCACCCGAGTTGGACAGCAGGGAAAGGTAACGACAGAACTGCAGGGTATCGCCGAAACCCTGCTCGGCATGCACCAGCAGTGTCGTACCCGGCAGTGGTGATCCGTCCCAACGGGGCAGATTGCCATGCAACCGGGGTACGGCATCTTTCTTGACAAAGCGTGCCTCGAACTCCCGGAACCCTTCATGCCATTCCCCGGACAGCAGCTTGAGCACGGCCAGGTTCCAGCGGGCCGTTCCATACCCCGGATCAATCCGCACCGCCTCCCCAAAAGCAGACCGCGCCCCGGCAAACTCGCCTATGGCCTGCAGCACCACCCCCATATTCTGGTGCAACCGCACATCATCCGGGGCAATCAGCAGGGCTTGTCGATACAGGTCAACTGCTTCCTCGAACCGGTCCGTAGCATGGAGCGCCGTCCCAAGATTGATGAACCCGTTGACAAACCCCGGGTCAAGGGTGACGGCATGGCGGAACAGCGCCAAAGCAGCCGTAATAGCTCCCTGTTCCCGGCAGACCATGCCCAATCCGTTGAAGACTTCCGGACTGCGCGGCGACAGGAACAGCGACATCAGGAATGCGCGTTCTGCGACGGGAAAAACACCCCGTTCCATGGCGTCAAGACCGGCAGCATACGATGCTTCAAGATGCGGACGCGAGCGGCTCACGTAAAGATCACCATGGGCTGCCCGTTCCTGCAGCGCTTCACGGACCTGCAGCACAACACCGGGCCAATCACCGGGGTTCTGCTGGCGGAACAACCGCATGGAAGGGTACCAGGGCGAATCATCCCGATCCAGCATCCAGCGCCAGTCGGCGGCATGGGGCAGCAGCAGCCAGGTCTCCTTGCCCATGGCCCCGGCCAGGTGGGCAACGGCGGTATCAATGGAAATTACCAGATCAAGGTGACCAATGAGCGCGGCCGTGTCGCTGAAATCGGTCAGTTCAGCTGGTAAGTCCACCAGGCGAAGATCCTGCCGTTCGGCAGCGTGACCGGACAGTTCATTTTCCACCTGCAGTGAAAAAAACGAAACGCCACTGACGGCGGCAAGGGGTTGCAGATACTGCAACGGGCAAGTCCTGTTGGGGTCAGGTTTCTTCCGGCCGGCCCAGACCAGGCCAACCCGAAGCAATGACTGTTCCGTAAAGCCGCCTGCCCAGCGGGCAACAGCTTCAAGAGAGGGGAAAAGATACGGGATCGGCGTTGGAATAGTGTCGAGGGTAGTCCCGAAACGCAGGGGCAGACCCATGATCGGCAGATGGCAGTCAAAAGGGGGTGGCGACTCACCGGCAGTCACCACAGCGGCAACGCCGGGAACTGTTGCAAGAACGCCCATCAGGGATGCCGGGCATTCGACTATCACCGTGCCGCCCTGCTCTGCCAGCAGCGGCAGGTAGCGGGCAAACTGAAAGCAGTCGCCAAACCCCTGCTCTCCATGGACCAGAATGGTTCTGCCGGCCAAGGGCGAGCCATCCCAGAGGGGCTGGGGACAGACCCGTTCCCTGCTGGTAAAACCACGCTTTCTCCAACGCCACTCGAACTCCTGCCAGCCATCCCGGAACTCACCAACCTGCAACAGGGCCAGGGCAAGATTCCAATGGGCTTCGGCACACTCAGAATCAAGGGCAAGGGCCCGATAACAGCTGGCCATGGCTTCATGGGGTCTATGGAGCGCCTGCAAGGCCGTGGCCATGGTTGCATACCCCTCGGCAAAGGCGGGGATCAGTTCCACCGCCTTGCGATAGGCGGCAATGGCCTCCCGGTAGCGCCCCATGGCCAGGAGTGTGTTTGCCCGGTTGTGATGGGCAGCTCCCAGCGAAGGGTACTTACTGAGTAACCCTTCATAGAGGGCCAATGCTTCTTCAAAACGTTCCGACTCATGGAGTACCGCGCCCTGCTGCAGAATTTCATCTACTTGTGGACACTGTGTGAGGACTTCGCTGGTTGCCCGCTCAGGGACGGGTGTCTCTGCCGCCCCTCGTTCCTTGAGTAATTCCCGCAAGGCCACGGCAACCTGTTCAAGCAGTTCACACCAGGCGCCACGCCGCTTCTGGCGAAACAGGCGCATGGAAGGGTACCAGGGCGAATCGGTACGATCCTGCAACCAGCGCCAATCGGCAACGAAGGGGAGCAGCAGCCAGACCGGCTTCCCCAGTGCCCCGGCCAGGTGGGCAACCGCCGTATCAATAGTGACAATCAGATCCAAATGTTCAATACAGGCGGCAGTATCGGCAAAATCGGTGCGGACAGCGGATATCTCGCGCAGCGCCCCGTGTGTCTCCCCCGCAGCACCGCTCGAAGCCGGCTCCACTTGCAGGCTGTAGTAGCTTACCCCAGGAATGTTCCACAGGGGCGTCAAAGCACCGAAGGGGCAGCTTCGTTTGCGGTTGACGGCATGATCCTGCCTGCCTGTCCAGACCAGGCCGACCTTGAGCGTTCCATCATCCGGAAACCGGCAATTCCACTGCGCCAGCAACGCGGGATCAGGATACAGGTACCGGGCAGCGGCCGGTATTCGATCAAGGGTTGTACCGAACAGCAACGGCAGACTCATGAGCGGCAGATGACAATCGAAGGGAGGCAAGGTCTCTCCCCTGGCAACAACAGACTGGGTACCGGGCAGTGAGTGCATCAGGCGCCTGAGAACCGCTGGCACCTCCAGAACGACTCGTCCCCCCTGCCGGGCAACGAGGGGTATGTAACGGACAGCCTGAATACAGTCGCCGAAACCCTGCTCGGCATGAAGCAGTATCGTGACGCCGTCCAACGGGCTGCCATCCCAGCGGGGGCGGGTAAAATCCCGCGACGGCACAGGATCATTACGGCTGAAGCGCGTTTCATACTGGGGAAGCCCCTCCGAAAAATCACCGCGGAGCAGGGTCAGACAGGCAGTAGTGAAGCGTGCTTCGGCATTGTCGGGAAATTGGTGGATGATACGGCGGAACTCCCGTTCCGCATCGGCAAGTAATCCGCTTTCCTGGAGACAGACTGCACGGTTGTGCCGTGCTTCCAGCGAATCCGGACGCAGCATCACTGCCCGCCGGAACCACTCGGCTGCCGTCTCATATTCCTCACGAGCCATGCGGACCAGTCCCAGATTGAACAGGGATTCAAATTTTGTCGGAGCCATTGTCAGTGCACGCAGATAGTAGTCGGCGGCTTCATCGAAACGGCCAAGTTCCTGACAAGCAGTACCCAGTTCATGGAACAACTCTTCGTTGGCGGCCATGCGCGACACCAACCACTGGAGGAGATGCAGGGCAAACGAAGGATTCCCGTGCTGTCGCGCAACAACTCCCAACCGGAAGACCCCCGCGGCGGGAGCCTGCTCACCACTGCACAGCTGACAGCACAGCTCTTCAGCCTCAGCCATGCGGTTTGTACGCATCAATTCTTCAATAACAGCAATCATCGCACACCCTCGCCGTAACAGACCCGGCATTGATTCATTGATAATGGGCAGAAGTACGTACCCGGCAGCCTGCTTCTTCTGCAAAGCAATGAACATGCCCACAGCAAATCGTCAGCAACATGCTGATTCAGCGACGTTGTATTGAATGGAGCACAGCATGGTCAAATTTTTGAACGATACCTGTCAGCGGGGACACCGTACCGTTCTTTCAACAAATTGTTTGTCTGGAATGGGGAATTCATGATAAGTACTGCACACATTGCAAACGATGCAGTACCGGTGTACCACAGGATCCGGACACACTCCACAAGGAAACACGGTGAATGGCGCGAAACAAGGTTGACTACGAAAACTTCTTCAAGGCAGGCCAGAAGAGCAAACTTGAGGTGCAACTCCCGGAAAACATCACCCGGGAAGCAAACGGTGAACTTGTTTTTTTCGAGGATGATCGGGCCCGGATTGAACTCATCGGCAGCGTGGTCCCCAGTAGCTTTTCATCCCTGAAACCCAAGGCGCGCCTGAGCCTTTCCAGTTGGTCCGGTTGGGGATTCTTCAAATGTGCGGCAGTTCTGGAAGAAGCAGTTTCCGGGAAAGAGTTTATTGTCCGACTGGTCGGCGCTGTGGAAGAAATCCAGCGACGGGAATACTTCCGTCTGGACGTGGCCCTGCCGGTGGTGATAACGAAGCCGGCGGAACAGACCCTCGCCACGCTTACCGATCAATGGGAGTCTAACCGGAACCGGCTTTGCGCCGCGCCGCCGCCCGAAATGTTTGCCACGCGCAACGGCTATCGGGCAGTTACCGTCGACCGGCAGGATCTCGCCCCCCAAGCCGTCAATCTCAGTGGCGGCGGCATGCGCCTGCGGTTGTCGGAGAAATTCACCAGCGGAACACGAGTCCATGCCGATCTGTACCTGCCTGTCGCACCACCCCGCATCGTACCCGTTGTCGCCGAGGTCCTGCGCAGCAATGAGCTGGCCTTGCGCATCCAGAAAGACCCGGCTTATATTACCGCCATGAAGTTCATCGTCATCGACGGAAAGGATCGCGAGTTCATAATCGCCTACCTCTTTGCCGAACAACGCCTGCAACTGCAGAACGAAGCACAGGAACGGGAACTGCCGACGCCATCCTGAACCGGCCCTTAAGACCCCGTTCTGTCCGATCAGATCCCCTGCGGCTCATTCCGCTCGCCATCCCCCGACAGCACGACAATATCGACCCGCCGATTTTTTGCCCGACCATCGGACGTGTCGTTGTCGGCAATCGCCCTGAATTCTGCGTATCCCGTAGCCGACAACTTCTCCGGCCAGAATTTATAGTAATTGACCAGGTGCTGTACGATGTTCGTTGCCCGGGCAGTGGAAAGCTCCCAGTTGGACGGGAAACTGCGGGTATTGATGGGGATGTTGTCCGTGTGCCCCTCCACTCTGATCTGGTTGGCATAATCGGCCAGGGACTCGGCAATTTTCGCAAGAATCGGGTAGGAGCTCATCCTGATTTCCGCACTGCCCGAATCAAAAAAACCGGCCTCTTTCAGGCTGATGACCAGCCCGCGCCGGTTTATCTCCAGAGAAACCTCGTCATGGATGCCGTTCTTGACCATAAAGGCCTCCATGGCAGTTTTTGCCTTTTTGAAGTCTTTCTCTTCAGCCTGGTAGCGCGTCCTGCCGTTCTTGTCGAAGGGCATCTGAGGGTTCATGTCGCCCCGGGACGCAGGCCGGGTGATGGAGGGCACCGGACTCAACTCCGTAGAGTCAAGGATGTTCACGTTGCTGGAAGGGCCCGCCTTGGAATAGCCGAATGATTCACGAAAGGAGGCGACGACCTCTTCCACCTTGCGCTTGTCCGTCTGGGACATGGCAAACATCGTGACGAAGACCGCAAAGAGCAAGGTTATGAAGTCGGCATAGGAAACCAGCCACCGTTCATGATTGGCGTGCTTCTCGGGTTTTTTCTTTCGTGCCACCTATTTCCCCTTTTTCTCGTCGCCCTCATGCACCAGAAAGGCCCGAAGTTTCTGTTCGATATAATGGGGATTTTCGCCACTCTGAATTGCTGCAAGCCCTTCGATGATCATGCGCTTCTGCATGATTTCTTCTTTGATGCGGTGTTTGAGCTTGGCACCAAAGGGGAGACAGATGACATTTGCCAGCATGAGGCCGTATATGGTGGCAACGAAGGCAACGGCAATACCGGAACCCAGCTTTGAGGTGTCGGACAGGTTACCCATGACGTGAATCAGACCAAGAACCGCACCGATGATGCCGATGGTGGGGGCATAACCGCCCGCTGCCTCGTAAAACTCGACACTTCCCTTGGCATGCTCCTCGTAGGTATCGAGTTCCGTTTCCAGGGTATCAATGAGCTTTTGCGGATCAATGCCGTCAACAACCAGGGAAATGCCCTTCCGGGTGAAACGGTCCTTGGCTGACTGGGCCTCCTGCTCCAGGGAAATGAGGCCGTTTTTGCGCGCTTTGGTCGCATAACCGATGATTTCCTTGATAATGGCTTCATTGTCATGGGCCGCTGAAAAAATTACTACCTTGATATCCTTGAACGCCTGCATGATGGTGGCAAGGGGAAAGCTGATAAACGTGCAGCCCAAGGTGCCGCCGACAACAATGAGGGCAGCAGTAGGCTGAGCAAGGGCGCTCAAATGGACACCTTCGAGCATCGCTCCGCCGAGAACGGCGCCGAAACCCAGTACCAAGCCTATTATGGTAGCGATATCCATGAATGTCTGTCCTGTTAGACGGAAATGGTTGTTACACGGTTGCGCGGTGAATCATCTGGTGCTACAGGCGGCTGAATGGGTGAAAGTCATCAATTTGACAGGTGCGCCACGCTTTTCGTTTCAGGTTACGGCGGGCGCCAATGGCAATTCGCGCCTTGAACTGGACAATCCTTTCCAGGATGACTGCCGAAGGCTCCAGGACCACATAGCGATTACCGTTGTTCAAAGTCAGATGGGTATCCGGTGTTTCCTCAATCAGTTCGATCAAATCTTCATTCACATACATTTCGCTGCCATCGCGCCGTGTCAGTTTGATCATGTATCGTTCTCTCCCCGTATGCTCTTCTGTTAGTTGTTTCGGAAGATTCCGGCATTAACTTGAGCATTATTTGTGCCAAAGCACCATAACCAGACTGTGCCTGCCCACCATGCACCAAGGGCCATGCGGCTGCGCGAACCGATGGCCCTTTTGGGAACTCATTGTAATCGTTTCAGCCCGGGAAACGCTTACAGGTAATCCAATAGCGACAGCTGGGTAATTTTTGCCGTTGCGGACAGTGCCGCCTCGAAAGCAGTCTGCTGCTTGTTCAGGGTCACGGCGGCTTCAACGTAGTCAACACTCTGGGTATCGGCAATTATGCCCTTGAGCGTCGCCTGGTTTCTCGTGATCATTGTTTCGGCGCTTTCCATGCGCAGCATCTTGCCGGCCACCGCACTGCGCGCATTGGTTATCTGGTTGGATGAGTTGTCCAACTGGGCAGCGGCCGACTTGATATCGGTTGCGTTGTTGGCGCCGATCGCCGTTATCAGACCATCCAGAGTGGTAAGCACATCCACCGAACCGAACGAACCGGTCCCCTTGAGCAGACTGTCTCCGGTCAGGTTGATGGCCAGCCGCGAATTCTGACCGATTTCAACGGCAATATCGTCACTGGTGCCATGATAGGCATTGTCCGCCGTGGTGAAAGGCGGCGCATCGGTCTTGAAACCGGCAAACAGGTACTGGTCGCCCAACTGGGTATTACCCAGATCAATCAACTGCTTCTTCAGTTCGGCAAGCTGCGCAACCGCATTGTCCCGCACTGTCTGGTCGGTACTGCCGCTACCCACAGTGGCAGCAACCTTGCGTATCTGGGAAACGACCTCTGCCATTCCCGTAAGGGCGGTCTCCGTCATGTTCAGCCAGATGTTTCCCTTGTTGATATTACTCAGGTACTGCTCACCATTCTCCAGTTTGTTTTCCACATCCAGTAACTGCCTCGTGGTAATTGGATCATCACTGGGACGATTTATCACCGAACCTGAGGCAATCTGCTCCTGGGTTCTGGCCAGCAGTGTTCTGCCTTTCTGGAGATTATGCAGGGCATTGTCGGCGGTCATTCCCGGTGTGACACGCATGAGACTACCTCCTTACCTTACCGTATGAGCCCCATTACCGTATCCAGCATGTCCGTTGCCGTACTGATGATCTTCGCCGAGGCCTGATAGGCCCGCTGGTATTTCATCAGGTTGGTTAATTCCTCATCCAGGGAAACACCGGAGTTGGATTCGCGCAGCGTATGCAGTTGCTTGAGAAAGCTTTCGTTCTGCCGGGTTGTCGTTGTGGCGTTGCGGGTATCGATACCGACGCTGCTGACCAGGGAATTGTAGTACCCGGCCGTTGTTGCCGTAGTGCTCTGTCCATTGACCGTAAACGTAAATGCCGTACTTTTAAGCCCTGCCAGGGAGAGGGCATTGGTGTTATCACCTGGACCGCTGACCGTGGTCGGGTCGCTGCCTGCTGCGGCTATCTTGTTGCTGGTAATCGCCGGATTAAGGGCAATCGTCCCGCTCGTAGTCCCCGCGGGGTCGAAGAAATTGTTCTGACTGCCGTCCAGACCGTAGCCGGAACCATGCACGCTGTTGACAGCCGTGACCATCCGGTTGACCATCTCGTCCAGACGGCCAAGATAACCGGGAATGATATCGTCACGGACCTGCAGGGTACCGCCGATTTTCCCCAGTTTGTTGTCGGTGCCGCCCACCGTTGCCGAAACATCACTGCTCACGCCGGTCGTCGAGGTGAAGATGAGGTCATTCAGGCCGGTATAACTCACGTTCAGACCCGACACATTGCGAAG
>CAYSWG010000001.1:18510-40608 GCA_964434465.1 uncultured Geobacteraceae bacterium | reverse complement strand
CATTCAGGCCGGTCGTTCCATTGGCCTGGGTTGCCAGGCTCCCTGCCCTGTTCCCTTCCACCAGGTTTTCGCCGCCTGACAGGGTGACGGTCAGGCTGCCGTCGCTCTGCTCAGCATAGGTGACCCCCACCAGTTCGGCAAGTTTGCGAACCTGCAGTTCACGCTGGTCGCGCAACTCGTTGGCATTACCGCCTAGGCGCTCGGACTGCATGATCTGCTCATTGAGCGAGGCAATGCTCGTCGCCATGTCGTTCACGTCGGAAGTCAGCCCTACCAGGGAACTGTCGGCACTCTCCATTGCGTCCTGGAGGTTGGTATTGAGGCGCTGGAACGTGTCGACCAGGATCTCCGCCCGTGACAGGACGGTCTGGCGCTCGGCTGCGCCCTGGGGATTGAGGGACAGGTCCTGCCAGAAATCGTAAAAGTCTTCGATGGTCTGGCCGAGCCCCTCGTCGGAAAGCTCATTAAAAAACGGCTCGATCTGATCAAGGGCTGTCTGCTTGGCCTTACTCTCTCCCAGTGAACTGCTCCCCTTGACCAGCTGCAACTGCAGGAGTTCGTCGTGCTCCCGCTGAACGGCGGCAATCTGCACACCGGTTCCCAGGGGAAAGCCGTTGGCATTGTTGACGGGACCGGTCCTGGTGATGACCCGCTGCCGTGAATAGCCCTCCGTGTTGACATTGGCGATGTTTTCGCTGGTTACCTCGATGGAAACCCGCGCCACATTGATGCCGGTGGTACCAATATTGAAGAGACTCGAAATTCCCATCAGATTGCTCCACTGACCAATCTGCCCCCGGTTATGCCTGACTCCATGTGACCGCCGTAACCGTAGGTCTCCGACCTGCCGAAACAGTCGTTGAAAAATTCTATTGAGCGGTTGATCATGCCTAAAGCCTCGTAGAGAAGTTCCTGATTGAAGGCATTTCCCCGCCGGAGTACCTCGTTCAGTTCCTGGAGCCTGCTACGCAGGCGAACCAGTTCCGCTTTATGGGGAGCGCTTACGGAAGCAATGATTGCGGAAAGGGTCGCATCACCGGGCAGAGCCAGATGGGAGGCGGTCAGACCCAGGGCCTCGCGGCAGCCATGGCTGCACTGTTCAAGGCACTCGACAACTGCTGATTTTTCCAGGCGGACATGGTCCATGGCACCCGTATCCATGGCAACGATATGTCGGCGTTCATCCTCCAGCAATCGGGCGAGTCGTTCCATGAGCTGCTCTTTTTCAGAAAGGATGGAAACGAGATTTTCCAGGGACACCGTCATTACTCATCCCCTCCTACGGATATGATCCCGGCTGAACGCAGCATTTTTTCCGCAACGTCCCGACCGCTTATCGTATACGTCCCCGCCGCCAGACGCTCCCTGATGGACTGGATTTTTTCCGTATTGTCCGTTTCCATTGTCATGGCGACCTTGGTTAGACGGGAGACCCGTTCAAGGGTATCGGAGAGTTCCACACGGTCTGCAGTGCTCCGCTCAGCAGAACTGGATGATCTGGCGGTGCCGGTGTCCTTTCTTCCGACGGCTTCGCTCCGGGCTGATGGTATGCCGTTCTGTACGGTAGTAGTTACTTTCATGGTAGCTGTCCCTGAACCTGGTTCCTGGTTGTCATGGCTTCGTTCGATGGTCATGGTCTCCGCCGTATCCTGTCGGCAGCCCCAGCTGTTGCTCAATCAGCCTTGCCAGCCCCAAGCCTTCACCCCGGGCCGCAGCCATGGCGTATTCCTGGTCAAGGAGCGAGCGGTACACCTCTTCTCCGTGACCACCACCAGTCAGGCTGTCCGTACCAACTGTGGCACGCATGGACTTGAGCATCATGCCGACAAACAGTGCCTCAAATTCCTGAGCCACTTTCTTGCGGGCTGACTGTTCCTTTTCCGCCTGGTCGGCACGCCCCGGCGCTTTTGCTGCCGATGGCACCGCCGGTTGCGGGACCTGCGGAAGGGGTAATCCCGACACGATTTTCGTCATTTACAGTCCTTATCGAGCATTCACCAGGAAACTTTAGCTCTTTTTTTAAAGATTTTACTTTTTTTGAACAGCTGTTCAAATCATGAACAGGCTACAACATCAGATTATTGTCAGTTCACCGCGCAACGCTCCGGCCGCTTTGATTGCCTGCATGATACCGATGAGATCCCGTGGAGTTACGCCGATGGCATTCAGCGCCTTGACAACATCGCCGATACTGGCGCTCTCCTTCATCACCGACAACCCGTCCCCCTTGTCCTCTTTGACCGTGAGGTCGGTACGGGGAACAACTACCGTTTCACCTTCGCCGAATGGCGCCGGCTGAGACACTTTCGGGGCCTCCTTTACCGCAAGCGTCAAGTTGCCATGGGCTACGGCAACGGTTGAAATACGCACGTCACTGCCGATGACGATGGTGCCGGTTCGCTCGTTGAGCACCACCTTGGCCGTTGAATCGGGGGTTACCAGCAAGCCCTCCAGGGCGGCAATGAACTCAACCGTATTACCCTGGTACCGCTCCGGCAGGTTCAGGACAATTGAGCCGGGATCGCTGCAGGCGGCCACGTTGCCGCCGAATTTTCCGTTGACCGCCGCGGCCACCCGCGATGCGGTGGTAAAGTCCGGTTGGTGCAGATTGAGGCGCAACTGGCTCCGGTCGGACAGGACATAGGGGAGTTCACGTTCAACCAAGGCGCCCTCCGGAACCCGACCGGCAGTCGGATGGTTCTTCTGGGCGGAAGCGGCCTGACCGCCATAGGAAAAGGAACTGGTCGACACCGCCCCCTGGGCGACGGCATAGACCTGACCGTCGGCGCCCTTCAGGGTGGTCATGAGCAACGTGCCGCCGGCAAGGCTCTTGGCATCACCCATGGAAGAAACCAGCACGTCGATGCGCGTACCCTGTTTGACCAGGGGCGGTAATGTCGCCGTAACCATCACCGCGGCAATGTTTTTCACAGTCATCCCCGTGCGGCTGACGGTTACGCCGGAACGCTCCAGCAGATTGGCCAGGGTCTGGACCGGAAACTTGGCCTGATCGCTGTCGCCGCTGCCATTGAGACCGACAACGATACCGTAGCCGATCAACTGGTTGTCGCGGACCCCGTCGAAGCTGGCAATATCCTTGATGCGGGTTGCTTCAGCAGCAGCGGGCAGTGCCAGCAGTACCAGAAAAATGAAGATAACTTGTTTCATAAAAACACCTCGTTCAGCTGTTCCTATCCTCAGAATGGCCAGATCTTGTCCAGCAGGTTGAACATCCAACCCGGCTGCTGCCGGTCGTTGATAATTCCCTTGCCGGAGTAGGTGATCCGCGCATCGGCAATCTGGGTGGAACTGACCATATTGTCCTGGTTAATGTCGCGGGGTCGGACCGTTCCTTCCAGGAGAATTATCTGATCCTCGTTGTTCACCTTGACGCTGCGGCTGCCTTCAATGCGCAGGTCGCCATTGGGCAGCACATCCACAACCCGGGCTGAAATGGTCGCATTCAGTGCATCCTTGCGGGTGGTGCTGCCGCTGCCGTCAAAGGAAGAACTGGTATTGGCCTTGACCATACTGTTCAGATCGATCTTGTCCGCCAAAAAGGTTGTTTCCAGCCCCATGAAATTGGGTATGGAAGCGGATATTCCAGCATCGCGGCTGGTGCCCGTCGTCGCCTGCTTGGTGGCACTGGCTTGTTCAACAATGACGACCGTGACAATGTCGCCCCGGCGTCGGGCCTTGAAATCGTCCACCAGGCCAACCGAAGAAGCCTGCCAGATGGAGCCCTTGGCATAGCTCGGCCGTTGTGCCGGCGGTGCTTCGTCATACCGTGTCGTGGGCATCTGCACTTCCGGGTACAGACATCCGGAAAGGAGCAATACCGTCAGAACAACCATAAAGTGTTTCATGACTCTTCCCCTGCTGCGCACCACTGCGGGCGGCATTTCAAAAGGTTACGGCCACCGTTCCCGCGTCGACTACCCTGCCCTGAACATCTTTTCTTGAGTTCAGGTTCTGCACAGTAACCAGATCCCCCTCCCCGGCCGAACCGCGGCCGTTACCCGCAAGACGCCGTTATCGGCGACAATGGTCACCAACTGGCCGTATTTAACGAGGGGGACTTTCTCCAGAAAATCAGTCCTGAGCGGCATGTTGCCCCGCTGAGGGACCCGAACCCGCTTACCGACAGCCTCTGCCGGATCATAGCAGATTCTGCCCACCAGACCGGCCAGATCACGTTTCTGGACCGCAACATCCGCCGGGCCTATCACTTCACCGTGGGCCAGGGGGCGCAGGGTGACCACCATGGGCGCCAAGGCTTCAACCTCCACGGGCACACTGACATTCTTCACCACGCGGTCGTCGACCCGAACCAGCATCCCCAGCAGCGACTTGCCCCAGCCCTCCCACTGCTGGGAGGCAATAAAATCAAAGGACAGCCGACCGGACGGCACCACCATATCTCCGCTCAAACCGATGCGTTTGACGGTGATCTCCAGACCGCTGCCGCCGGTCTTCCCCTTGATATATGCAGTTACTGCACCCCTGAGCGTTTTCTCCTTGACCACCTGAACCGTCGCCGCCTCTCCAGCAAGAGGACAAAGTCCGAACAGCCACAGCAACAGGATGCTGAATAGTATATTTTTCACGACAAACCTCCCGACGCCAGGCTACCGCTTCATGTTGTTCGCCTGCTGCAACATCTCGTCAGCAGCCTGCACAGCCTTGGAATTAATTTCGTAGGCGCGCTGGCCGACAATCATATTGACCATTTCTTCCATGACGCTGACATTGCTCATTTCCAGAAATCCCTGACTGACCGTGCCGATGCCGTTCTGGCCAGGCGTACCGGTAGATGCATCTCCGGAGATATCCGTAGGCTTGTAGAGATTGTGACCAAGGCTGGACAACCCCGACGGGTTCTGGAAGGTTGCCAACTGAATGGTGCCGATGGTTGTCGGCGACGTCTGGCCAGACTGGAGCGCCGACATTGTCCCGTCATTGCCGATGGCAATCTGGGTGGCGTTGGAGGGGATGACCATTTCCGGCAGGAGCGGGTACCCCTCCGGAGTCACGACCCGCCCCTGTCCGTCCCGCTTGAAGGCGCCGGCCCGGGAGTAAGACGTTGTGCCGTCGGGCATCTGGATCTGGAAAAACCCTTCGCCTTCCACTGCTATATCCAGTTCGTTGCCGGTCTGGACAATATTGCCGGTGGTGAATATCTTGGTCACCGACGCCGGTGTCGCCCCCAGACCTATTTCGATTCCCGCCGTCTGGGTGGCGTTTGTGGACGGCGCCCCGGTAGTCTTCATGTTCTGGTACATGACGTCCTGGAAATCGGCCCGGCTTTTCTTGAAACCGGCGGTATTCACGTTTGCCAGGTTGTTGGCGATGACGTCGATGTTCAATTGCTGGGCCTGCATTCCCGAGGCCGCAGTCCAAAGTGCTCTCATCATGTTGTTTCTCCTTGTGCCGCTGTTCAGGGGATTACCCGCCGTTTGCTCCGAAACCGGCAGCAAAACCGGTGGAAAGCGTAGCCGCCTATACCTTTCCTATCTCATTGACCGCTTTGCCGGTTATGGTGTCATAGGTCTGAACCATGCGCTGACAAGTTTCCGACATGCGGCTGGTTTCGATCAGACGCACCATTTCTTCGATGGCATTCACATTGGATGACTCAAGGTACCCCTGCATTACCCGGGTGTTCTGTGCAGGTTGCCCGGTTACTCCGGGGTTACCGGGCAGGTACAGACCGCCACCGCCACGGAGCAGCTCGTAGGGTTTGGGAAAATCCACCACGTCGATGGCCCCCGTCTCCGTCCCCTCAACAAGTATCTTTCCGGCAGTGTCAATGGAAACCGTGCCGCCATTGAGAAGAATAGGGCCGCCGCCACCCAGTACTTCGTAGCCATCGGTGGTGACCAGTTTCCCCGTAGCATCGATGCGGAAATTTCCCTGGCGGGTGTAGGCTCTGCCGTCGGGCGTGTTGACCACGAAAAAACCGTCACCATCCAGGGCCAGGTCGAAGGTATTATCCGTCTTCTGCAGGGATCCGGCGGAAAAATCAATACCGAACGTCTGCTGTACCAACGCCGGAGAGTCGGGCGACTGCTCAGTCCCATCCGGCGCGGCGGAAGCCAGCAGCGTCTCGAAGCGGATAGTGTCTTTTTTGAAGCCGGCCGTATTGAGATTCGCCAGGTTGTTTGCCTGGACATCCAGGCGGTCCATAAGGGAAACTGAACCGGAAATTGCCGTGTAAATACCGCTGTTCATGCCTCTTCTCCTTATCTGCCGGTCAGGGAGCAGTGTGCTTCAGCTTGACCCTGAGCCTGATTACCGCCTGGCTGTGCAACTGGGAAATGCGCGACTCGGTCAGGCCCATGATCTCGCCTATTTCCTTCAGATTCAGCTCCTCGTAGTAGTAGAGGGTTACCACCAGCCGCTCTTTGTCCGGCAAAGCCTCGATGGCGTCACCCAGGGCATTGAGCAGCTGTTTGGCCATCACCTGGTTCTGGGGGCTTTCAGCGCCATTGTCGGAGAGAAAGTTGAGAAAGCCGAAGGGGCTGCCTTCATCATCTTCGTGGAAATCATCAAGGCTGACAAAGGACAGGGAATGCACTTCCTCCATGAGCTGGAAATACTTATCCAGGTCCATACCCAGGGCTGCCGCCACTTCCTCGCTGCTGGGGTTGCGACCCAGTTGCTGCTCCAGGATGGAAAATTGCTTTTCCAGGCGCTTGTATTTTTCCCGGAGGGTCCGGGGCAGCCAGTCCTGGGCCCGCAATTCATCCATTATTGACCCCATGATGCGCTTCTCTGCAAAAGTCTTGAACAGAATGCCCCGGGAAGCGTCAAACCTTTCAGCCGCAGTTATCAGGCCGATGACCGCAACACTCATCAGGTCCTGCTGGTCCAGGTGCGGTGGCAGCTTGGCCGAAACCCTGCCCACCAGATATTTAACCAGCGGCAGGTGGGACATGATCAGCTCATCCCTGCCCTGGCCATTGGCAGAAAGATGCTCCGACTCGTAAGCTCGCGCTAGCGTATTCATAGTAACTCCAATCCCTGCCGTGCGGACTGATCCAGTACTGCCAAGGGGCACTGCCGCCGTGTCCGGTCACCAAATAACTTCATCTCAACCCTCCCCAAGGATAAGTTCCGCGATTTTCCTGCCGTGTGCCGGCTCGATATCTTCGGGAACCCGTTGCCCCTTGGTGAAATAGGAAAGGGGCAATTTCCTCTCGATCTGCAGATTCACAATGGAACCAAAGGTACTGCTCTCATCCAGCTTGGTAAACAACAGCCTGGAAACAGGCAGAACACTGAAACTTTCGATAATCGCATTCAATTCGCGTTCACGTGTGGTTGCCGCTACGCAAAGATGGATCTCGATGGGCGTGCTGATGCTGAGCATGGTCCGCAGACTCTCGATGGTTTCGGCGTCACGGGGACTGCGGCCCACCGTATCGATAATGATCAGGTCCAAGTTCACATGGGCGGCAACGGCCTTTTCCAGTTCCTTGGGTGTTGAGGCAACCTCAAGGGGAATGTTCATGATACGGGAATAGGTTTTCAGTTGCTCGACGGCGCCGACACGGAAGGTATCAATAGTTATCAGAGCGATTTTAGCCTTGCGCCCCAGGGTAAAGGCCGCCGCCAGTTTGGCAACCGTCGTCGTTTTACCCACACCGGTCGGGCCAACCAGCGCGATTATCTTGCAGCTGTTTTTCTTGAGCCTCACCGCACCGGAACACTTGACAGTCGCCTCTACGGCAGACTTCAGCCTCTCCTTGAGAGTCGGATCGGCGCCCGGTTGCCGGGGTGCCGTTCTGATCTTTTCCACCAGGGCACGGATAGCGGTTTCGCCAACTCCGGCCTCATGGAGGGTGGCAGAAACCTCTGTCAGGGGACTGATGGAGGCCACAGGCTGATCCGCCGCAGGTTCACCCCTCTGGGTCCGCGTGGTGTCAATAAGCAGCTTTTTCATCTCCTGAAGCTGACTGTTCGGATATTCTTCACCAAAAGTTTTCGACACTGCGGAAAGATCGTCACGGGCGTCCCGTAAAGGGGCGGACGTGGCAACGGCACCCTTTGCAGTGTCTTCGGCTACGCTCAAGGCATCGACCCGCTCCCGCAATTCCCGCAGCTCCCGGGCTAGTGGTTCAAGCATGGCATTCCTGAACTCGTCCCGGGTAGTATCGCCCTGCACAGGCTCATCCCCAAAGGCAGCAGCACGGCGCTGCGGTTTGGGTCCGTGGGCTGCAGTGATGCGAAACACCGGCTTCATGAACAGACCGAACAATCCCTTGCGCCGCTCTTTCCGTGAAGAGATGATCATTGCATCCGGCCCAAGTTCCGCTTTGACCAGTTGCAGGGCCTCAGACATGTTTCCCGCTTGAAAGGTTCTAGTTTGCATCTGCACTCACCACTCCTATGGCCTGAATTTTGATATTGGGCGGTATTTCGTTATGGGACAGGATCGCCAGGGTGGACATGAACCGCTCCGTCAACTTCTTGACATGGCGGCGAACCGACGGTGAAGCGAGGAGCACCGGCTGGCTTCCCGTCTGGCTGAATTTGTCCATGGACAGGCGAATGTTGTTGAGCAACCGCTGGGCAACACCGGGCTCGATGGCCAGGTAGCCACCCTGCTCGGCCGGCTGCACCGATTCGGCAATAAGCTCTTCCACCTGTCGGTCGAGGGTTACCAGGGTCAGAACATCGTTGTCCTGTTTGTACTGCTCGACAATATAGCGGCCCAGACCCTGGCGGACGAACTCCGTAAGCACCTCGGGATCCTTGGTCATGGTACCGTAGTCGGCAAGCACTTCCAGGATGGTGCGCAGATCCCTGATGGAAACGTTTTCCCTGAGCAGATTATGAATCACCTTCAGTATCGTACCTAGACTGAGCAGGGACGGCACCAGCTCTTCCACCACTTTCGGCGAACTGGCTGCAAGATTGTCCAGCAGCTGCTGCAGCTCCTGCCTACCAACCAGTTCATGGGCATGCTTCTTGATGATTTCGCTGATATGGGTCGCCATGATGGTTGTGGCGTCCACAACGGTATACCCGTTGATCTGGGCATGTTCTTTATCACTGCTCTTGATCCAAACCGCCGGCAGTCCGAAAACCGGTTCAATCGTGGCCTGACCGGGAATCTGGGCCATCGCCGCTCCGGAATCCATGGCCAGAAACTGACCGGTCAGATTGCCGCCGCCAACCCGGGCGCCCTTGATAAGCACCGAATACTCATTGGGCTTCAGCTGCAGGTTGTCATGAATATGAATAGGCGGCACGACGAACCCCATCTTCTGGGCGAAGGTCTTGCGGATGGAACGGATCCGCTCCAGCAGTTCACCCTGCTGTGCCGCGTCAACGAATGGCACCAGGCCATAGCCCACTTCCAGCTCCAGCAGGTCTACCGGCCGGATTGCCGTGATATGGTCGGCATGCTCTTCGGACGCAGCCTGACCGATCAGGTCGAGATCCTCATCCACCACCTGGGCCTTTTCTCTGGACATACGGCCGATCAGGTAGGCAATTCCCGACAGCAGGAAGAAGGCGAAGTGGGGCAGCCCGGGAATGAGCCCGAAGATGAACAGTACGCCGGAACTTACATAGAACGCTTTGGGATAGTTGAGAAACTGACCGGTGATCTCGTGACCGAAATTCTTTTCATCGGCAGACCGGGTTACGATGATACCGGCGGCAGTGGAAATGATCAGGGCCGGGATCTGGGCAACCAATCCCTCGCCGATCGTGAGCAACGTGTAGTTGGTCAATGCCGTATCCAGGGCCATGCCCTTCTGCCAGACGCCGATGACAAAGCCGCCGACAATGTTGGTCACCATGATCAGCACCGCGGCAATGGCATCGCCACGAACAAACTTGCTGGCACCGTCCATGGAACCGTAGAAGTCCGCTTCCCGGGCAACCTTCGACCGACGGATGCGGGCTTCCTTCTCGGTGATGATTCCCGAAGAGAGATCCGCATCAATGGCCATCTGCTTTCCGGGCATGGCATCCAGAGTAAAACGGGCGGCAACTTCGGCAACACGGCCGGCACCCTTGGTGATAACGACAAAATTGATGATAACCAGGATAAGGAAGATAACTGCGCCGACCACGTAATTTCCGCCAACGACAAACTGGCCGAAGGCCTTGATGACCGCGCCGGCCGCATCAATCCCTTCGTTGCCGTGCATGAGGATCAGTCGGGTGCCGGCCACATTCAGGGACAGACGGAAAAGGGTCGTGACCAGGAGAATCGACGGAAATACGGAAAAATCCAGGGGCTGAGTCGTGTAGAGGGCAACCAGCAGAATGGCAAGAGAAACGGTGATATTCGCCGCCAGAAAAATATCCAGCATGAAGGCAGGCAGGGGCACGATCATCAGGGCAAGGATGCCAATGAGGGCCACGGCCATGTAAATATCGGAGTTATTACGGAGTGAACCCGAAGCAGTCACTTCCGCTGTCGGAACAGCCATTTTTTCCTCTGTAATATTAGAGAGATATCTTGCGTATCCCTAAGAAAGCAACCTTTGTGCCAGCATTCGGTGACCTGATGTTCCGGCAAGATACTGTCAATCTGTGCTGTTCTGGGGGGAAATCGGCATTATTTCAGAAGAAGCTATGGGCAGATGGATATTTTTCGTCGGGAATTTGAACCAAGCGGGTCAAGCTTTTGGCAGGTGTCAAAAAACAGGGGGTAGAAAGAATTTGTCAGGGGGTTTTGCCCTTCAGACCATAGACATACGCCAGGAGCTCGGCCACGGCAACATAGAGGGACTCGGGAATCTCCGCCCCCTCTTCCACCTGGGCATAGAGCTCCCGGGCCAGAAAACGGTTTTCCACCAGAACCACACTGTTTTCACGGGCGAGGGCCTTGATGCGCAGGGCAAGATGATCAGCGCCTTTGGCAATGACGACCGGCGCAGCCATTTTCTTCCGATCGTATTTCAGGGCAATTGCATAATGGGTCGGGTTGGTGACCACAACATCTGCGGTGGGAATGATCTGGCGCAAGCGCCGGAAAGCCTGTTCGTAGCGCATCTTCCTGATCTTGCCCTTGAGGTGGGGATCGCCTTCCGCATCCTTATGTTCCTTTTTTACCTCTTCCTTGGTCATCTTCAGGTCCTGGAGATAGCTCCACTTGACAAAGGCCAGGTCGAGTGCGGCCAGTACGATCATCGCCCCACAGGTGTGCAGGACGATCTTGTAGGCAATATGACTGACAAAGGCGATAATACCGGCAACGTCAGATTCGGTAAGGTAGAGAATCGCGCCCATTTCGTCGCGAAGTATCCCGTAGGAAACGTAGCCGACGATGAGGATCTTCAGCATGGATTTCACCGCCTCCACCAGGGAATCCTTGCGAAAGATACGCTTGAAACCACTCACTGGGTTCAAATTGTCAAATTTTACAGACAAGCGCTCAGAGGAAAAGGATACGCTGCCCTGCAACGCCACACCGACCACGCCGGCAATCATCACCAGCAGGAGAAACGGCGCCAGGGTACCGCCGATAGACAGAATCTCCTTGACCAGCAGATTGTGCACCGAGGTGGGCGTCACCTGGAAGGTGCCGATATTTCCCAACAGTTCCTTGCTGTTCTCCTGCAGCGTGGTCATCATGTACCTGCCGAAACCATAGAGGGTGATGATGGAGACAACCAGCATCACCGTCGAGGTCATGTCCCGGCTCAGGGGCGGTGAGCCCTTTTTCCTGGCTTCATCCAGCTTTTTGCTGGTCGGCTGTTCGGTTTTTGAGTGCTTGTCGGCCTCGGACATTATCCCCCCAGGATCCCGAACAAGTCTTTGATCTGACCGGACAGGCCGCCGAATGCGTTGGTCAGCATGTGCATGAATACCACCAGGGAAAATCCGAGCACCAGAAATCCGACGGCAATATTGAGCGGCATGCTGATGACAAAAACGTTCATCTGCGGGAATGAGCGGGCCATGATGCCCAGCACGATGGCCGTTGCCAGCAGGGCGACCATGACCGGTGCCGCCAGCTTGACGCCTAGGATGAAAATACCGCTCGTTGCTGAAACGATGAAGGCAAGCAATTCACCACTCATGTTCCAGCCGCCAAGGGGAATAACGCGGTAACTCTCAATCATGGCGCCGATGAACAGGTGATGCACGCCAAGGGACAGGAACAACAGCATGGCGAGCATGCTCTGGAACATTGCCATGAGCGGTACCTGGCCCATGGCCGGATCGAACAGGGAGGACATGGAAAACCCCATCTTCATGCCGATGATTTGCCCACAGAATTCTATTGCGTCAAACAGGGCCTTGACAATCACCCCCAGGGTGATGCCGATCAGCGCTTCGGCGAGAACAAGAAAAAAAATGGACAGGGTGTCGGTGGGGATGGAAACCCCCTGCAGTTTAAGCACCGGGAAACAGACCATGGACATGGCCAGTACGGTCAGGGCGCGCACTTTCATGGGCACCCGCTCACCGCCAAACAGGGGTATTGCCGACAGAATGCCCGCAAGCCTGCCGAGCACCAGAATAAACAGGGTGAATTCACGCAGGGAGAGGAGAAAGGGCAGCGAGACCATCAGTTGCGCAGTAGGGGAATGAGAGCGAATATCTCCCGGGTAAAGTCGGACATGTAGCTCATCATCCACGGGAAGAAAATAATCATGGCAACCATAACGGCGACTATCTTCGGCACGAAGGCCAGGGTGGCTTCGTTGATTGAGGTTACCGTCTGGAAAATGCTGATAACGAGACCGATCACCAGGCTGAAAAGCAGGAGAGGCGCGGACAGCATGAGGGTAACCTCAAAGCTTCGGCGAGCCAGCTGGGTCACCAGTTCGGGGGTCATGAATATTCCTTTCATACAATCAGCCAAACCAGACTAATGACTGTCGGCTGAAGGTTGAAGCCGAATGACTGAAAAAGAGCCTTCAGCCTTTAAACCTGCTGTTCTATCCGAAACTCTTCACGATGGAACCGATCACCAGTGCCCAGCCATCAACCAGGATAAACAGAAGAATCTTGAAGGGCAGCGAAATCATAACCGGAGGCAGCATCATCATACCCATGGACATGAGTACGGAAGCGACCACCATATCCACAACCAGAAAGGGAATGTAAATGAGAAAGCCGATCTGGAAAGCAGTCTGCAGTTCGCTGATCATGAACGCTGGGATAATGGTCATGGTCGGAATCTCGCTGGTGTTCCGCGGCCGGGGCATTTTTGACAGGCTGAGGAACAGGGCCAGGTCTTTTTCGCGAACCTGGGACAGCATGAATTTACGCATTGGCGCCACGGCCTTTTCCAGGGCCTGTTCCTGGCTGATCTGTCCGGCCTTGTAGGGTTTTAACGCCTCCGTGTTCACCTGCTGCCAGATCGGACTCATTATGTAGAAGGTCAGAAACAGCGCCATGGCGATGACAACCTGGTTTGATGGCGCCTGCTGGGTGCCGATTGCCGTGCGTAGAAAGGAAAGCACGACCACGACCCGGGTAAACGACGTGGTCATGATCAGCAGACCCGGGGCCAGGGACAGGATGGTGAGCATGAAGAATATCTGCAGCACCGTTGAAACGTCACCGGGCTTGCTGGCCTTGCCCAGACCGACACTGACCGTGGGCACACTGATCGGCTCGGCAAGAACCGGACAGGCAGCCAGCAGGCCGACCACGAGCAGTGGCACCATAAGCAGGTAAAGCTTTACTGGTCTCACGTCCTGTACCATCCTTTTTCCGGTCTGCCGAAGAAAAGGAACTTCTTGCGCAACACGTCGGCAATGTTCTGCAATGCATCGGGAAGCACCGCACCCTGCTTCCCTCGAACCGAAAGGTCCTCTACCACCTCAATGTTCTCCACCATATCAATCTGCTTGATCAGATTCACGCCGCTCTCCGTAGCGCCCAGCAACAGGTATTCACCACCAACTTCCACGAGAATGAGTGATTTTTTCGGCGACAGGAAGTGCGATTCAACAACCCTGATGTAGCGGGGCATCGACTTCTTGACCAAGCCGCCCTTGACAAAGCGGGTTATCACATGCTGAACAACAAAGATAATGCCGATGACAAGGACCAGGGAAGCCAGCATCTGCAGGAATGACCCGACCATGCTGAAACCGCCCGATGTCGCTCCACCGGCGCCATGGGCCGGAATGGCCGCCGTAAGCAGGAGGAGGAGGACCAGGTGTCTCATACGATTTTCTCTACTCGCTCGGCAGGGCTGATGATATCAACCAGGCGAACGCCGAATTTTTCATTCACCACCACCGCTTCACCGCGGGCGACCAGTTTTGAATTAACGAACACATCCAGCAATTCACCGGCCAGCTTGCCAAGTTCCACCACCGCTCCCTGGTTGAGTTGGAGAAGATCCTTGACCAGTAGCTTCGTCCGTCCCAATTCGACGGTCAGATGCAGGGGAATGTCCAGTATCAGGTCCAGGTTTCTCTTATCCTGCAATCCGTCCTTGTTTTCAGCCGATTCATGTATTTCACTCACGTTCATACCTCCGTGTGGAATTTCGCCATGGTCCCTGCAGGGGAACGATCAGTACGTTCGCCCCCACGATCGATCAGGGGACAATACCGGTTATCTGTGCTGCCTTGTTGCCGCCCTGAATGCCAGGCAATGCGGAGAATTTTTCTATTCCCTCGATTTTCACACTCAGCTCGCTCCGGCAGTCCCGGTTCAGGATTATGGTATCGCCCGAGGTCAGATGGATCAGATCATTAAGGGTAATAGTCGCTTCACCCAGTTCTACCGTAAGTTCAACCGGGGCGGTCACCAGCTGTGAGGAAAGCCGTGACGACCACTGGGGATCGACGGCCATGACATCAAGCTGGGTACCAATTTTGAGCTTGTCCCTGATGGGCTCGATGGTCATGAAAGGTATGGCGAACTGCATGTGGCCGGTGAACTCTTCAACCTGAATCTCCAGCGACATGGTCAGCACCTGATATTCCGACGGGACGATGGTGACCAGACGGGGATTCATCTCCATGCGCAGCAAGCTCATCTTGCTGGTCTGGATGTGGGCCCAGGATTTTTCCAGATCCTGCAGAACATCCTTGACGATTTTTTCCATCAGCCGGAGCTCAATGGAAGTGAACAAGCGGTTTTCCGAGGAAATTCCCGGCGTACCGGTTCCACCGAGAATACTGTCCACCAGGGTAAAGACCAGGTTGCTGTCCATGGTGATCAGGGCGGCACCCTTCAGGGGTTCGATCTTGAAGATGGCCATGCAGACCGGAGACGGCAGTGTCTGAAGGAAATCATCGTACTTGTAGGGCCGTGCCCCAAGTTTTTTGATTTCAACCAGACGACGCAGACGATTGGACAGGGTCACCCGGTTGTAGCGGATGAAACTGTCGTAAATCACATCCAGATTGGGCATGAGCGCCTTGTGGTCCATCTTGAACAGATCAAAGGCGGACACATTCTCGCCCGATGCCAGTTCCTTTTCGGGAACTATCCTGCCATCGTCTATTGCCGCGAGCAGTAATTCAATTTCTTCTTTGGTTAGAATTTTTTCCACTGCACCCTCGAAGCGTTTCCCCTACTGCACCACAAAATCAGTGAAAAAGACCCTGGTTACCTTGCCAGGCGGTAATTGACGACCTACTGCCATGAATATCTCCTGGCGCAATTGGTTTTTCCCCTGCTGATCACGGATATCCAGCATGGTCTTTGCGCTGAGCAGCACCAGAATCGCATCACGCAACTGAGCCTGGCGGGCGGTCAATTCAGTCTTGGCTTCCTCGTTGGGTACCTCCAGCTCGACCTTGACCCGCAGATAACGCATGTCTTGTCCGTCGTAGATATTGACAATAAAAGGCTCGAGGGGAAAAACGGCCCCGGCGGCGTGTCCGCCTTTCTCGGCGGGCTCTTCTTTCTTTTTCCCATCACCGTCACCACCTGTCAGCATGAAATACGCTGCGGTGCCGCCGCCGGCAAGCACCACGGCAGCAACAATAATCAGAATCAGTTTCAAGGTCCCACCCTTTTTTTTATCGGTATTCTCAGTGACCTGCTCATCTTTCGCTGCCATTAGAATCCTCCTTACCTCGTATTATCGGTAGGTTGTTATGTTCATGGCTCAGTATGCAACCCAAGTGCCAGACTTGTCTTCTCCCGGCAAAACCCGGTCATGGGGCCGACAGTGGTCTGATCGGTGCTCTGGAGGGGCCGATATTTCGGCTACAGCACAAGAATAAATTCTGTACGGACGGGAAAAGGGTGCGATCGGTACAGTGGGGAATTGCAGGATACTGCGGGTCGGCAGGAGGGGCAATGGTCGGGAATTTGTATTTCTTGACAGCCAAAGTTTTGACAGGCGAGTGATGTGGTCCCGTAAAACCACATCACACGCCGTGGCCTGCAGTTCAGCTTAGCGTTTGAGATTGAGTACTTCCTGAGTCATCTCATCGGTTGTGGTGATTGTCTTGGAGTTGGCCGAATAGGCCCGCTGGGTGATGATCATTTTCACGAACTGGCTGGCCAGGTCCACATTGCTCAACTCAAGTGAGTTGGTGAACATGCGCTCCGTAACCCCATCGGCAGCCTGGACGGTTGCGGCCGGCGCGGTAAAAAGCGTACCACCTGATTTCATCATTGTCGCCGTATCAGGGATAATGGCTATACCCACCCTGGTGGCATAGGTCTGCTGGGCCCCCGTATTGTCCAGGTATGATATGGTGCCGTCCGCACCGATCCCGGTAATTTTTCCGTAGGCAGCCGGGTTGATATAAATGGCGGCGCCAGCCTCGTCAAGCACCCGGTAGCCGTCGGGATTGACCAGGTACCCGGTGGAATCCATGTGGAACGCCCCGGCCCTGGTAAAATACTGTCCGGTGCCCGTGGCTCCCTGAAGGACAAAGAAGCTGGAACCCTGGAGGGCCAGGTCGGTTACCGATTCGGTTGCTTCGAATGACGACTGGCTGAAGATATTTTCAATTTTCTGGATCTGCATACCGCGGCCGATCTGGGAATTATTGCCCATACTGGCCGACAGCATGTCGGAAAACAGGGTGCGGGCATACTTGAAACCAATCGTATTGACGTTGGCGATGTTGTTGCCGATAACGTTCATGGATTCGCCGTTGTTGAAAAGACCGCTGACGCCGGTGAACAGTGCAGATGTAATACTCATGAGTGTGCCTCCTTTGGCATGGTGGTGGAGCACGTCAATCGGTCGGTGCTCCGCGGGCTCCCTCCTGGAGGTCCGGCCCGTTATTGGTTGTGATTGTCGAGTCTTCCTACCCGATCAGCACTGCTGAATCGATGTTAGTGAAGACAGTGCCGTGTAGTGCGTTCCGGTCCATGGCCGTGACCACAGTCCGGTTTTTGATGCTGACCACCAGGGCCGCATCACCCATCAGAACCAGTGAATCGTTGCCGCCTTTGCTGGCGACGCTGTCAACGGCACCTTCCAGCCTGGAAAGATCGGTTGCGCTGAGGGTTATGCCCCGTGACCTGAGTCGCTCCTGGGCATGGTTGGAAAACGTTACTTCACGGGTTGGCAGCTTTTCGTCCAGCACCCGGGCAAAGGATGAACCGTTTCCGGCAGGCCCTGACGGCTTCTGCTGGCCCGCCGGCCGGGATACGGGCACCTGGACGGGATTGGGAAAGAGAATGGGGTCGATCATGGTCCTACCCTCCCACGCTGAGGATGCCGCCCAGGGGAACCCGGACGCCGCCAACGGTAAGTACCGGCGAATATCCCGAGAAATCAACGGCAGAAACTGTCCCCTGAACAAAAGTTTCACCGGCAAATGATGTCCCCGTGGAACGGATTCCGGTCACGGCAATTGAATAGATGCCCGATGGAACTGCCGCACCGCTGCTATCGGTGCCATCCCAGGACAGGGTGCCCTCACCGGCGGCAGTCTGTCCCAGGGTAAGAGTACGGACCGCCATGCCGCTGGCGTCCGTAATGGCAACGGTGACCTGATCCGCAGCAACCGGGAGGCTGTAACGAATCGAAGTCCCCTTACCCTCTTCAACGGCAATTTCAGAACCAGCCGCGCTCACCTGCGTGCCGAGGAATGTGACCGCCGACATGGCAGAGGAAGAATCCAACGCTGAAAGAATCTCCTTCAGGTTGCTGTTGGTTTTGTAAGTCTGCTCCAACTGGGTCAATTGGGCCAGTTGTGCCATGTATTCCGTACTGTCCATGGGGTTCAGGGGGTCCTGATTCTGCATCTGGGTGATGAACAGCTTGAGAAAATCATCCTTGTCCAGTCCCACGGACTCCTTCATTGCTGCCGCAGCCGTGCCTGTACTGCGCGATGTTACTGATGAAATCATGTACGTCACCTCGCTTTCTGTCAGAACCGCATATCAACCAGTGACGCCGCCTGGCCATCACCGTAAACAACCGGCCCTGGAGACTGCTCATCGGTCATGTAGCCGGGCGGAGAATACAACCGTCCGTCGTACTGCTGCCCGGCGGCCTGCCGCCCTTCCCGGAAAAATCGGCTGAATTCACCGCCCTGGCCGGGATCTGACGACACATCGAACCGTTCCATGACAATGTTCTGTCGTGCCAGGGATTCCTTCAACTGGTCCATGTTCTGCAGCAGCACCTCTTTCACCGCCGGGTTCTGGGCCATAATCTCCACATTCATGCGCTGGTCCCGCATCTGAACCTGAATGTGCAGTTCTCCCAGTTCGCCAGGATTGAGTTTCAACGTGATTCTGTTGTTAGATGAAGCCGGTTCGTAGGCTGCCAGGCGTTCCCGCACCTGATTGATGATGCTTTCCTGAAAACGACTTTTCAGCGATTCCAGGCTGTGGGTATCCGTTGCGGCAACCCGCTCCCCTGCTGTCCCGTTCACCAAGACTTCAGCGCCGGGATTCTGGGCCGAACCCTGTGGGTTGTTGCCGGAACCGGACTGATTGAAGCCCGACATACCCTCCGTCACTTCGGGGGAGTCTCCGACCACGACGGAAGCTGCTTCGCCCTGCTGGCGTACCGGCTCAAGCTCCGGACGCTGCTCCCTGCCGAGTCGTCCCATGATCACCTGTTCGTCAAGAACGTGAACTGCAGCGTCATGGAGAAGCCCCGCGGCGTGACGGGAGGTTTGTCCAGGGTTCACCACGGTCACCCCGCTCGGCACTTGACGCATTACCACTTCGTCCGGGTATACCGATGCAGGGCTCTGGTCAGGCAAGTCGAACTGGTCACGAACCGGTGTCGCACCCGGGGGAGAATGTCTCCCGGCTGCCGGAACGCCACGTGCCTCGGAGTCGTCCACCACAAGAACCGGTTCAACGGGGACTGGTTGTCCCCCCGGCAGACCAGCCGTTTCGGCCCTTGACGATGCGGACGGCACCATAACCGTCCCGACATGCGGAGGAGCCAAGGCAACACTGCCGGAATCAGGGGTCTGCACGCTGCTCCCGACCTCTCTGGCAGGCGGTATCTCCACACTGCGCAACGTCAGTCCACTGGCTTGAATGGCATGATTTTCCTGCAGCAGTCCGTCCAAACGTAGTGCTGCATCCCTCTGCCGTCCGCTGTCCGCTTCCGTGCCATCACCATCTGACAAAACCTTATCCGCCTTGTCGGTTAGCACCGCCATCGGTGTCATACCGATACCAACTGCCGGCTTGTCGGTTCGGACCGATGCCTTACCCTGAACCGCCCCGGATTCACCACCCTCTTCGGGGTGTTGAGCGTCGGGTTCACTACCACGGAACATCTCTTTCCGCGCCTTCCTCCCCAAGGCTTCTCGTTCTTCAACGTCCATCGGTCTCTGCCGCTGGAGAACAGAAACCAACTGCCCGACGGCAGGATTCCCTTGCCCCGCTGACTGCTGTTCCACGGCCGGCGCTGTGCCGCTTTCGCCCAGCACCGGTGCTGTCACCAGAGCTGCAACAGTTGCGGCGAGATCGGAACCAATGACGCTTTCCCCATGTTCCACCGCAGGGGACTCAGGCAGTTCGGCTGCCGGAGCCGAGCTGAGCATTTGACGTGACTCTGCTGCCAGGGCAACCAGTCCGGCAAACAGGGACGCACCATCACCGACCTGAATCGGCACACCACGTGGTGGACCCGGACCGGCATCTACAGGCAATCCCGTTACTACAACACAAGCTGATGCTTCCATATATTTCACCTCCTTTCTGAATTTCCGGTACCTGGTCGAACAGTGCCGGACAGGTACGGAGCCGTATTTTTTCCGATAGAATATAAGTCGTCGTTATCGTGCAAACGATGCTATAACCCTTGGCCGCCGTCGTTATTCAAGGAAATTCGCGTCCATTTGAGGACCCGCTCCTGGTTAAGCAGAGGAATCAGCTTCACGACGGTCTTCTGGTCCATCCGATTCAGCAGTTCCATGGCCAGTTTTTCGTCCATTTTGTCCAGCAGGGCCGCGGCGGCAGCCGGCTTGAGCCCCTTGTAGACCTTGACCATCTTCTGATATTTTTCCGTGTCGGCCGCCTTTTTCCGCTCAAGGGAGGCCTCGTACGCCTTCTTTGCCTCCTCCATTTGCTTTATGCGTGATTCAAGGGACTGGCCGATCCTCTTCAGTTCCTGCTCCTTGATACTTACTGCCGTCTCCCGCTCCAACACCTCGTTGCGCTTCTGCATCCGGTCAGCGCCACTGGAGGGTTGAACAGCAGAAGGTTTTCCCCCTCCTGTCGGTGCCGGAACTTCAGACGCCAGGATATTCCGGTACCCCGTCGCACCGGGAATAACGACCATGGCTGCGGCCACGGCGCAAACAGGAATACATCGCCAGCTTCGGCGTTTCATTGGGGCTGTCCCCGCTTCTGCAGGGCAATTTCATCGAGAAAGGCCTGCTCCTTCTCAGCAAGATGCTTTTCGTGGGCCCGGACCTTTTTCTTCTTCAACTCTTCCATGATTTTCTTGTCGGTGGCTGCCGCAACCAGGGTATCTTTTGTTTCCAGCACCTTGCGGTCCAGCACGACCATCTGCTGACGCTGGCTCTGGATGTCCGACTGCTTTTTCTGGACAAAATCAGCGTAGAGTTGCAGTTCGAAAGCATCAATTCCCTCGATCTGCCGCTGCATGTATTCGAGAGTCAGATGCTCCATTGCCTCTTCTTCCCTACGCAGGCGGTCCTCGGCAAGTTCATACTCACGCTTGGCCATGGCAAACTCCATTTTGCGGAGCTTCTCCGTCTCCTGCCGAAAACTCAGTACTTTTTCCAGGGAAAAGACATTCCGTTGCATACGCCCTCCTCCGCTGCCCCAATGGCAGCATCACTCATTACTGGCCGATACCGCACAGTACCTTCAGCTCTGTCAAAGCCTGATCATAGGCGACATTTTCATGAATATCCTGGCGAACATAGCCAAGAATCCGCTCAATCTTGCTGACCGCCATATCGATCTTCGCGTTACTGCCCGGCTTGTAGGCGCCGATATTAATCAGGTCTTCAGCCTGTCGATAGGTGGCAAGCAGTTCTTTGTACATGCCTGCCGATTGCTGATGCTCCCGGTCTGTTACTGCCGTCATAACCCGGCTGGCACTGGCAAGAACATCGATGGGCGGATAAATGTTTTTTGCCGCCAGTTCGCGATTAAGGACGATATGCCCATCCAGAATACTGCGCATTGCATCACAAATGGGCTCATTGAAATCGTCCCCCTCCACCAGCACGGTGTAGAGTCCGGTGATACTGCCGTCCATGAAGTTGCCGGTGCGTTCGAGAAGTTTAGGCAATGCGGCAAATACCGACGGCGTATAACCCTTGGTGGTGGGCGGTTCGCCGATTGCCAGACCCACCTCGCGCATGGCCATGGCAAAACGGGTTGCCGAGTCCATCATGAGCAGGACCCTTTTCCCCTGGGACTGGAAATACTCGGCAATGGTAGTGGCGATGTACGCCCCGCGCATTCGCACCAAAGGCGGCTGATCTGAAGTGGCAACCACCACCACCGATTTCTTGAGACCTTCTTCCTGGAGATCCTTCTCGATGAACTCAAGCAATTCACGACCACGCTCGCCGATCAGGGCGATAACGTTCACATCGGCTTCCGTGTAGCGGGCAATCATTCCCAGCAGTGTTGATTTTCCCACCCCGGAACCGGCCATGATCCCGACGCGTTGCCCTTCGCCACAGGTCAGCAGACCGTTGATTGCCCTGATTCCCAGATCCAGAGGCTTCT
>CAYSWG010000001.1:0-18469 GCA_964434465.1 uncultured Geobacteraceae bacterium | reverse complement strand
CGTAGATGGGACTTTCTTCAGAGACCAGAACCGGACCGCGATCGTCGATGGGCTCCCCGAGACCGTCGATGACTCGACCGAGCAAAGCCGGTCCAACGCCGAGGGAAGCCTTGTCCCGCTTTACGGAAATCAGACTGCCCAGACCGACCCCGCGCAGTTCACCCAAGGGCATGAGCAGGGTCTTATTGTCCCGGAACCCCACCACTTCCGCGGGGATGGAATTCCCCTCCCGGGGGTGGATCTCGCAGAGTGTGCCAACAGCGGTTCCCGGGCAAAAACCTTCTATGACCAAACCAACCACCTGGGTAACCTTGCCGTGGAAACGGATGGGCCGGACGTGCTCAAGGGCGGGAAGATAGCGGCACAAATCAATCCTCTTCGGTAACATACCCCCCCCTTTCCTCAAAGTGCGTCTCCACAAGTGCGGCATGGCTGCTCCGCTCTTCCAGCAGTTTTTTGAATATCTCATCGATCTGGGCGTCGGTACGGGCGTCAACTTCACCCATGATCGTATCCACGACACAGCCGCCCAGGGCTATGGACTCGTCCGACTTCAATTCAAGGGAGCGCTCCGCAGACAAACCATGGAGGTAGAGGCTCTTATGGGCGGATACCAGACGGTAATCATCGGGGTTGAGTCGGATGACGATTTCATCCCGATCGGACGTGCTCCCCACCGCGGCAGCCACCACCTTGGCGAGAATCAACCGATCGGTGGTGATCTCCTGGTGGATGACTTTCCTGGCCACCATGATGGCCAGATTGAGCAGGTCGTCTTCACTTTCACGCAACACCTGACGGCGCAGTCCCGACAGTTCCTCCACGGCGTCGCGCAGCGCCTTGAATACATTAGCCAACCCCCGCTCAGCCTGTCGCTTGCCTTCTTCAAACCCCTTGTCGTAAGCATCCTGCACGCGAGCAAAATGCTCTTCCTCGGGGATGCCCTGCTGGATTATGGCCATTTCCTCCGGAACCGGATCATCGTCGCAACTCTGGCCGGCCGGGACAACCGCAACCCCGGACTGACCAGTCCCGGCGAGCATGACATCCAGGTACGGCTTGAACTGGACGCCGGTACCGGGGCGCTGTTCGGATACGCTGTCCGTAACACTGCCGAACCGATAGGTTCCGATGGCAACCCCGCCGTTCCGGGCCGGCTTGATGATATTAGACGAGGACATCGTCGCCTCCGCGTCCGGCAATAACCAGTTGCCCTTCTTCTTCAAGACGGCGGACAATTTTGATGATTTCCGATTGAGAACGCTCAACGTCCGAGAGGCGCACCGGACCCATCACTTCCAGGTCTTCCTTGATCATCTCGGCAGCGCGACTGGAAATATTTTTGAATATTTTCTCCTTCAGATCATCGGTAGCCGCCTTGAGGGCCAAGGTCAGGGTATCATTGCCTATTTCTCGCATGATCGCCTGAATGCTCCGGTCGTCCAAATGCACAAAATCTTCAAAGGTGAAGAGATGCTTGCGGATCACCTCTGCCAGGGGCGGCTTCATGACATCCAGTTTGTCGAGAATCTGTTTTTCCCTGCTGCGGTCAAAATGATTGAACATATCGACGACCTTTTCCACACCGCCGACCTTGAAGCGCTGCACGTTTCCCACCGACGTCAGTTCACAACGCATGACTTCCTCAATTTCAGCTATGATTTCCGGAGAAACCTGGTCAACATCGGCAATGCGCATCACCACATCCGCCTGGAGTTCCTGGGGAAGAAACCCGATGATCTCGCTGGTCTGCTTGGCCTTGAGCTTGGCAAGGATAACCGCTATGGTCTGGGGGTGCTCCTGGGACAGGAAGTTGGCAATGGTCTTCGCATCCATGTTGACGAGCATGTCGGTCATGTCGCCGTAGTTGGCGACACTCAACTCTTTGAGCAGTATTTCCGCCTTGGCCGGTCCCAGTGCTTTTTCGAGTATCTTCCGGACAAACTCATCCCCCTGGGAAAAGATGCCCGTTTCCGGGTCGGTGATATCCATGTACTCATTGACCACTTCCTGAATGTTGTTGCGCGGAACGTGCCCAAGGCGAGACATGCTCTGGCTGATGCGCTTTATCTCAGTGTCCTCCAGGTGCTCGAAGACCTTGCTGGTCGCCTCCGGACCCAGGTAGAGCAGAAGAATTGCGGCTTTATCGGTTCCGTTCATTACTGCCTCACTCCATACGCCACTCGGACAATTATCAAGAGACTGCTCTCAACCGATCAATCACGCTGCTGCAGCCAGTTCTGCAAGATCTGGGCTGTCTGGTAGGGATCCTGTTTCACCTTTTCGATCAGTTGCATCTGTGAGGCGGCATGGGCGGCCAGGGCCACCCGGTGCTGGTGCTCCAGTTGCTCCTCGGACTCCTGTAGTGGAGAAAACCCTTCATAGACGGGCGTCGACTGTTTCCGGACGATTTTCATAAGCGGTCTGATCACAAAGAAGAGCAGAACCAGAAAACCGAATCCGATCAGGGCGTTTTTCAGAAGCGCCATAAAAATCGGCGCCTGCCACCACCCTCCGGCACTGTCACCGTCAACTCCGGCAGGCTCCTGGAAAGGAATATTGGCAACGGTCACTTGGTCCCCTCGCTCGCCATTGAAACCAACGGCACTCTTGACCAGGGAATCTATTTTCTGCAATTCATCGGGCGTACGCGGGATATATTTCGGTTTAGCGGCGCCTTCCGCACCGGGGGTGCCTTCGTACTTGCCATCAACCATGACTGCAACGGATAGCTTCGCGAGAGAACCAACCGGCTCGATGATCCGCGCTGTGGTCCTGCTGATCTCATAGTTCATGGTTTCGTCGTTTTTACTGCCTTCCTGACCCGTGCCGCCACCCGGAACAGCCGGTGCCCTGCCAATGTTTCCCTGCACGCCGGGAACACCTGTCGCCACCGTAACCGTCCCCAATTTTTCTTCACGACGCTGTTCGCTGCGCACCGCCGTTGACTCTGGATCGTAGCGCTCCTCAAACTTTTCCACCTGTTTGAAGTCGAAGCTGGCGCTGACTTTGGCAACGGACCGCCCGGTGCCCACCGCCTTGTCGAGCAATGTCTGCAAACGCTCTTCCACAGACTTCTCATAGGAACGCTGCATTTCCAGCATTGCCGTGGTCATCTTGCCGGTCGAATCGGTTGTTCCGGCCTTGCTGAGCACCTTGCCGCGACTGTCAAGCACCGTTACCTTCTCCGGATCCATACCCTCAATCGAAGAGGCGACAAGGTGAATTACGCCCTGCACTTCATTTTCCCGGAGAGAACCGGCCGACTTCATCTTGATGACAACCGAGGCGGTCGGCACCTTCTCGTCATCCTTGAACAGTGATTTCTCCGGGATGGCCAGATGAACACGGGCCTGTTCCACACCGGACAACTGGGAGATCGTTCGGGACAGTTCACCCTGGAGAGCCCGTTGAAAATTGAGCTTCTGCACGAACTCGGTCATGCCGAAATTCTTCCGGTCAAAAATCTCGAACCCGACACCGCCCCCCTGGGGCAGACCATCGGAAGCCATGGACAGGCGAAGGTCATAGACCTGGTCGGATGGAACCATGATGGCCTTGCCGTTTGCCTCAATACGGTAGGGAATTTTCTGCTCCTTGAGCCGGGTAATGATTTGACCGGCATCCTCACTGGTCAGGTTGGAAAACAGCGGACGATAATCGGTCCGGTTCGCAACCACGATCAGCAGGGTGAACAACAGTGCTGAAAGCCCGACAACAGCGCCAACCGCCCAGCGTTTGCCGGCGCCCATGGCAAGAAACGGTTCAAAGAGTTTTTTAAATCCTTCCGGCATGTGCACTCCACATCACTGGTAATTGGTTATGGGACAACTCAGACCTGCATCCTCATGATTTCATGGTACGCCTCAACGGCCTTATTGCGCACCTGGGTGAGGAACTGGAAGGAAATACTGGATTTTTCCATGGCAATCATTACTTCGTGCATGCTTTTGGACTCGCCCGACGCAAGCTTCTGAATGGCGGTATCGGCCTTGGTCTGCATATCACTGACGGTACCGACCAGGTCACCCAGTGCCTTGGTAAAACCTTCCGTTGTCGATTGAGTCCCTGGCGTGCCGACCTTTTGCCCCGGTGCAGGCCAGCCAATGCCCGACAAACCCATGCCTGACTCAATTCCCTTGATAACCATTGCTTCCTCCTGACGATCACTACAGGTAGCCCTGGCGCACACCATCTTTGAAACACACCGAAAACGTCCGTTATCTGCCTAACTCCAGGGTTTTCAGTGCCATTGACTTGGCTGCCTGGGTCGCGGTGACATTTGCCTCATAGGCACGGCTGGCAAGAATCATGTCAGCCATTTCTTCGACAACATTCACATTGGGCATTGCCACATAGCCCTTTTCGTCGGCATCGGGATGCTTGGGGTCATACTGAAGGCGTGGCGGAGACTGATCCTCAATGATCTGAGATACTTCCACACCGGCCGGTGCCCTGGCGCCCAGTCGACCAAGAACAGTGCCGAAAGCCGGTGAGGCCTGCTGATTCGCGGTAAACACCGCATCACGCCGCTTGTAAGGTCCACCTTCTGCCGTACGCGTGGAATTGGCATTGGCCAGATTGCTGGAAATAAGGTTCATCCTCGTTCGTTCTGCAGTCAATGCCGATGCGCTGAGATCCATCGCCGAGAAGAAATCCATTTAGTTGCCTCCCTTGAGGACATTCTTCAACCCTTCGAACTTCCTGGCCAGAACCTGGATCGAAGCATTGTAGAGAATCTGGTTTTCCGCCATCCGGCCCATCTCACGCTCAAGATCGACGCTATTACCGTCTTTCCCCGTCCCCCGTGCAGGCGCATCTTCGAGAACGCCCTCCACCTGGGCAATCGAACCTGCAGAACCAGTGAGCGGTATATGGCGCGGGTGAGTCTGCACCGGCGTGACGGAGCGTCCATCATCCCCCTGCAACACGTCCTGGAGCTGTTTTTCGAAGGAGAATGTCTTGGCGCGATACTGTGGCGTTTCAGCATTGGCAATATTGCCGGCAATATGCCCGTGGTTCTTTGAGCGAAGGTCAATATTCTTTGCCAAAAGCTGAATCGTCGTACCAAACAGACTGTCCAGTGCCATCGCATGCTCCTTGTATCGTAGCGTCACAACCATTCACTAGCAAAACATGTACCAGCTTTTTTTACTACAAATATCAATAACTTAACCACACCACTCTTCAGGAAGATCCATCAGGCACCCAGAGTTTTTTGACAGGAGACATTATTTTGACGTGTCTGGTGTCTTTATGCTCCGCCGCCACTGCAGATCATTCAGGGAATGGTAAGCCATGGTTTTCCAGAGGGGAGACGTGCCATCCCTGATCAATTGCTGCCAACGTGCTGCAGCCTCATCGGTTTTACCTGAAGCCAGCAGCAGTTCACCGAGCTTGAAGAGGAACATGTCCCGGCGTTCACCCTGGGACGCCTCGAATCCGGCTTGCAACACGGCAAGTGCAGCCGCTGTGGCTTTACGCGACTGCATTGACGCGGCAAGCATCAGTCGGGCATCCGCCGCCAATGCGGAACCGGAACCGGTCGGCAGGGCTGCAAGATAGCGGGACAAGGCCTGTTCTGCTTTCCCCTTGTCGCCCACGGCTTCAGATGCCTTGCCGAAGAAATAGAAGCTTTGCGGTTCACGAACCGGACCCTTGCCGGACATGAGTGGCAGCAACGTGCCATAAACACCGAGCAGATCACGGTTGCGGTAGAGTATCCAGGCAAGTCGTTCCCGCACCAGGGAAGCACCGTCATGCCCGGGATATGCTTTCAGATAGGTTTTCGCAGCGACGGCAACCAGTGCAAAATCCTCCAACTCCCACGCGACGGCAACAATGCGCTGGTAGATGAACTCCCTGTTCTGTCCGGCCCAGGCGGTTTCAGCAAAGGCGCTGAGCAGGTCAAGCTCTTCCCGCACCATGCCCAACTGAGCAAAGCATGAGGAAATCTGGGGAATGAAGGTGCTTTCGCCCATACACCTGGACAGGTAGGGACGATGGTCCCGAACGATCCTGACCAGAGCCTGACAGTTTCCTGCCTGGGCAAGCTGGCGATACAAAAGCAGCAGGAGATCTTCGCGCATTGACTTGGCAACATTGAAAAAAATCCCTCTGGGAAACGTTGCACCGTACTCGGCAAGCGCGGCTACTCCTTCTGAAGGTGACCCGTAGAGGGCGTTGAGCAACGCCCTCTTGAACAAGGCTTCCTCTTTAAGGTTCGGTTCACTGGTTTTTTGGAATATCTGCCTGTATTCGTCTGCAAGGGCTGAAAAACTGCTGCCGCTCACCTGAAAAAGCCGCCGGTCTGCCAATCGGGTTGACGCGAACAACGCGGCACGGCTACCGGGGAAATTGTCGGCAACTGAACGGTAGACAGCGAAGGCATCGTTTGCGCGGCCACCGCGTTTAAGCAGGTCAGCCAGTCGTACGAGCAGAACCGGGCCATGGGGGGTATCGGCCATACTGACGATAATTTTGTCGAGAATTTTCCGCCCGGCTTCGCTTTCACCGCAACGGGCCAAAGAGTCAGCATAGGCAAAGACTATGGAGGGACTCTGCACCAGTAACTGGGGGGCAAGACGCTCTCCTTCGCGAAACCAGTTCACGGCCGATGCATATTTCTGCAGGAGGTACTGGGCTTCTCCAAGGCGGTAGGCAGCAAACGGCCGGGCAGCGGGCACTCGGTTGACAAGGTCGGCAAACAATTCTTCGGCTTCTGTTCCCCGCTCGCGAAATAGTGCCGCTTCGCCACGGAGGAACACTTTCAGATCGTCCGGTGTCAAGAGTTTTTTCAGAATAAACCCCGGCATGGGGAAAAACGGCAGCGCAGCCGTGAGTGGAGGATCGAACTCCCGGATCAGCTTGGCGGAACCTTGCCAGATCTGCTCCCTGCCCGCCGGCATGGCCGCTTCACCATCCACCCGCAGAGCAGTGCCTATGTCAATGGCAACAACATTCGGGGCGCCGAAGGAAACAACACGGAGCGTCCCATGACTTTCCCTGCACACAAAGCGGAGCCGCAGTCGATTACCCAGGTCAGTGATCGTGATTCCGGCGACACGGGCATCGACAAAGCCCTGGTGCTTTTTCAGGGATGTACCCGTTGTTTCCTGGAAAGTTATCTGCACCAACCCGTTTTCCAGATGGGAAACCTGATAGCGGGGTTGAGACTCGAACACCAGGACAAGGCGCGTATACTGCGGCTTTGACTTAGCCTCGAAACGACAGAGTCGGTTGCCGGACGGGGAAGCGGATACACCACTCGCAAACGCGAGCACTACTGCCATGGCGCAGAGCACTTGCCAACCACACGAACAGTGTGCGGCAAGACGCCCGAGTAACAGCGCCAACTTGCCCGGGAACACACGTACCACCTGGACTCCTCCTGATAGATTCCTTACGTCAACGACCGTACCAGCCGTTCATCCATGACGCGCAGACACCAGGTACATAGGCAAAAGCCGTGCCGCCGGCACAAAATCTAAATATCCAACAATTTCGATTGAGTATAAAAATCTTGCCAAGGGATGGCCAGGGAGGAAGTCAATTAAGTACCGGTCGGGGAGGGTCGGTATTTTGACACTGGGTCATGCGGCAGTCAGGAATTTACCAAGCTTTCGGCCCAGGTCATCATCCAGATACGGCTTCATGACGATGTCACGTGCACCGTTGCTGATAGCCTTGAGGACGCCTGATCTCGTCCACTGGCGGGCCGACATGATTATGGGCAAATCAGGCGCTCCGGCCATGTCCCTGATACGGGAACAGAGTGACAATTCCCAATCCTCCGCTTTTACCGTGCCGAGAATCACCACGGAAACCCCATGATCGGCAAAATAGGATTGAATATCAGCGCCCAGGGTGGCGGAAATTGCAGTAAGCCCCTTGGCACTCACCAATTGTTTCACCAACTCACAATCGGCGGGGTCGTCCTCAAGTATCAGCACGGTCCGCGACCTGCCGCCACCATCTGCCCTGTCGGCACAGCCGCCTTTCCCATCGCCTGGAAACATCTTGCGCAGGGACTCGGCCTGATCGGGAGCACTGCTCTCCGCGGCATCGGCTTCGGCAGTCGTCTCTGCCTGGGGATCGAACAGATTGGCAAGGGGTAAGGGCACCAGAATATCGAACAGGTTCAGCTCACTCCCGCCCAGCTTGATCTTTGCCTTGAACGTCAGATACTCACCATCGGGAAAGGGAGAATCTCCCGTTACCTCGTCAACCTGGGGCACATACTTTGTCGGCGGGAGCTGTTTCAGATGCACCTTGTTGGGCAGACAGGGCTGAAAAACTGAATTGAAAGAACCAATGATCTGGTTGCCGATCTCTGAAAAAGCATCAATATCATCAGCCTCCAGAATCAGCAGCTTCTTCTTTTCCGAAATGCGGCCCGCTGGAATGCCCAGAAGAATACCGCTCATGAGAATCGCATCACGGAGGGAAAACACCATATGGAAGTGTCCCGGATAATCTTCCCGGGACTCAACCCCGATAATAAACGCGGAATCGTCTATTTCTGTCAGATAGCGTTGTTTTTCCCGTTCCAGCACCTCGGTCTCGTGTACCTCGAGTTCCTGGTTAAGCAGCATGCTGCATTCCTCGGCAGACTGCCTGAGGGCTGATTGGATCATTTTTTGTAGTTTTACGTAAACCGCCATGGTGCAACCATTCCCCTGCAGATTATTCCTTCGCGAGTTTGAGACTGACAACAAACCGGTCCTCTTCGTGGGTGAAAGGTACCGCCACGCAATCACTGTCGGTCATGGCGGTTATTGTGTACTCTTCACCGGAAATGACCGTGGGAATGGACAGGTTGATATCAGTGCCCCCTTTGGAAAGAACCATTTTCACATAACCACCGAGCATGTTGGCAATTTCGCCCAAGGCGTCGTTTACATCTTCACCCACTTCATCAACCTCCATACCGAGCATGTTGGAAGTTATTTTCAGAGCAAAGTTCTGCGGGCAATGAATGGCCAGGATTCCCGTGTAGGTGCCAGCCATGCCCACCATGCCGCTGACGCTGCAATGGAACGTATTGACCGGTTCACAAAGGGGAAAGTTGGCCTCCAGGTCCATCATGACCATGGTTGAGAAAACCTCTTTTGCCGCGTCGATGACGTGACGCGCCATATCCTCTTCCTTCAGATGTATTGCCTCTTCAACAGCCGCATTCAACGTCATAAGAGACCTCCGAGCTTTTCATTGAGCTGGTCCGGCGTGAAGGGCTTTTTGATGCTGGCGCTGGCACCGCTCGAAATTGCTTCCTTGATGATATCTTCACCACCTTCGGTGGTAATCATGACAATCGGTACGGCATTGCCATTGGCGCGAATCTGCCTGATAAACTCCAGTCCGTCCATATTCGGCATATTTATGTCCGACAAAACCAGATCGACCTTCTTCTCACCGAGTACGCTGAGGCCCTCAATCCCGTCACCGGCTTCATAGATATCGTCTATGGCAAGCCCCGCCTGCCTCAGGGACCGGGAAATTATCTTCCTCATGGTCGATGAATCGTCCACAACCAAAATATTTGCCATAACCTCCGCTCCTCCCTCGTTTCTGGATAGTCACTGTTGAAATGCACCGCACCGCCGGGAAAACAGCACGGTTAAAGTACACGTGGCCTCAACGCAGCACCTCGCCGAAGCAAGCCGTTTTCCAGGTTCATGGTTCTTATCGAATATTACCCCGATAACTTTAGAACTTTTTTCGCTCCGTCCCCATGAAGCGCCACCCGGAACGGCAGGCAGTAGTCGGATCAGGATACTATCGCCGTCCGGCACGTCTGCTACCGTCACCACACACGGTTATTCGCACACCGGTATGATGATGGTGAACGTACTGCCCTGACCGGGAACGCTCTCAACCTGGATGGCACCGCCGTGGGCCTCGACTATTTCCTTGCTCAAGGCCAGCCCCAACCCGGATCCCTTGAAACCGGCTGCCTGGGCGGAACGGTAGTATTTCTTGAAAATATGGGGTAAATCCCCTGCGGGAATACCGATACCCGAATCGCGGACCAGGATATGGACGCTGCCATTCCGCTCTCCACCCCTGATGGAAATGCTTCCCCCCCGGTGTGTAAACTTGATGGCATTGCCGATGACATTGGCAAGGACTCGGCCCATCTGCTTACGATCCAGGGCAACGGTATCTCCCGGATTACTGGTCTCGACCTGCAGAATGATCCCCTGCTCCTCAGCCTCAAGGTACCGATCCTGACAACACTCATGGAGAAAAACGGCCAAGTCGCATTGAGTACGCTTAATCTGGACCAGTCCCATCTCGAGTCGATAGACATCGAGCAGATCTTCGATCATGCCATGGAGGCTTTTGCCGCTCCGTTCCATGTCATCCAGGGTTTTGCGGAGTTTTGGCGGGACATCGCCGGACATACCCAACCGGATGGCCTGCATGTATCCCTGCAGAACCATGAGCGGCGACTTGAGGTCATGGGTCATTTTGGCAACGAATTCCTCTCGCTGGCGTTTATCCAGTCGCTCCCGGGTAACGTCGAACAATTCCGTAAGGTGACCGAGGACAACATTCCCCATCCCGAAAATTTCCGAAGACCGAACCTCGATTACTTTGCCAAAGATGTTCATTTCAATCGGGTTATCTCTGCACTCTTCACTCATCACTTTATAGAGTGGAGTCCTGAGCGGCAGCATGTCAATCCTCTTGCCGATAACCGTTTCCTTGATGACCTGCAAGAGTGATTCGGCTTTCTTGTTCATGAATGTCAAAACTCCGAGAGGGTCCGAAAAAATGACACCACTCGACAGAGAATCAACAATCGCTTCAGAGTAGAATCCATCTGAATACAGCGATAACCCCGCCAGATCCAAATCCCTGTTCATTGTCAAAATATTGTTCCCCATGGCTTGAGCGCTCCTCTAAATGGCTTTCACCAGGATATTCAGCAAAAACATTGCCAACAGTACACAGAGAACCAATGATAATCTCAGATTCAGCAGAGGGAAACATCTTCAGCTCACTCCGAATGCCAGGGTTCCGTTGACTGAGACTCACTTCGCTCCACTCACCCTTCGGGCAGGGACAATCCCATTCGCCATGCATAGCAACGAGTCAGGCCAATGACGTCCTCTTCCGACGGACCCACAGCCTTCCAAGGACAGTACCTCAGGTGCAGTAAGCGGGACTTAGACACACGAATTATTACGGGAACTGCCGGAAAATCAGAGGCATTGCGCGGGGAGAGAGGACCTTCAGGAAGCAAACTGGGCCATGAGGCCCTTTACTTTGACCAGATAGGATCTGGTCTCTCGGGGCAATGACCAGCCCTTTCTGTCAAGATTCCCCGGGCCCCAGTTATAGGCAGCAAGCGCAGAGTCAAGATTACCGTCGTACCGGTCAAGCATCTGCCGCAGATAGCGGGTGCCGGCCATGACATTCTGCTCGGGATCAAAGGAATTCGTTACCCCTAAACCGCGGGCCGTAGCGGGCATCAACTGCATCAGGCCCTGTGCACCGACTGGCGATACGGCACGCGCATTGAAATTGCTTTCAGTCTTGATGATCGCCTTGATCAATTCAGGAGGAATGCCGTACCGGCGAGAAGCCTGGCCGATAATGGTATCCAGGCCCGAATTCACGGGAGCAGTGGCGGAAAAGCCGGATGGAGCAGCCACCGTCGAAGTCGTCTCGGCTGCTGAAGACAGGGGTACGGTCTGCGGGTCGGATTCTTCAGAGAAAGGGGCAGGTGTTGAAGCCGGAAGGGCGGTATGGTCACGGTAGGCGGCCAGGCTCCGCAGAACCTGATCGGAAAGCGTAGCAAGACCCTGCCCTGCGCTTTCGGGATTTGCCTGGAGGGACAGGGCGGTGCGCATCATGCGCAAACGAAGCAACTCGGCCCGGGCATATGCCAGCGCACGGTCATCAGTTGCAGGGATTCCTCCTTCCGTCACCGATGTCAGAACAGTATCGAATGCTCCCGCAGAACGTGAACCCGGCGGTGAACCGGGCGCCGTACGGCCCGCTCCGTCTAAGGCGGCCCGGGGGGCACTATCAAGGGGATTAATGGCCATGGCTCTCCAGACAGCCTACCTGATGATCCTCCGATGACACTGGAGAAACCGATCCGGGATCCAGTTCATAACTAACTGGCAAGCGCCAATTCGGGGACAAACATTTTCTTCTTCTTCAGCTTTTCAATAAAGGTAGTTCTCTTGAGATTCAGGAGATTTGCCGCTTCTTTCTTATTGCCGTTCGTCTTTTCCAATGCCTGAATGATCAAGCGGTTCTCGAACTCCTCCACTGCGCTGCTCAGGCAGATGCCATCAGTGGGCAGGGGAACGGCTTCCAGTTGAGGAGCCTCACCCCTGACATGGCGGTATTTCTCCGGTAAATCCTGCAGGGCCACAGTGCCGCTCCCTTTCAGAATGACTATGCGCTCCACCAGGTTCTCCAACTCACGGATATTGCCGGGCCATTCGTATTTCATGAGGGCCGCCATGACCTGCTCGTCAAAACCGCTCACAGAGCGGCGATTATCGTGATTGAATTTCTGGATGAAACTTTCAACCAACAGGGGTATATCCTCTTTGCGCTCACGCAGCGGCGGAATGATGATAGGGATAACCGACAGGCGGTAGTAGAGATCTTCCCGGAAGGTTTTATCTTCAACCAACTGCTCCAGATTCTGGTTGGTCGCCGCAACTATTCGTGTATCTATCTTCTTGGGACGGGTAGCACCAACCGGCTCCAGCTCCCTGTTCTGCAACACACGCAGCAGCTTGACCTGCAGGCAGGTTTTCATATCACCGATTTCATCAAGGAACAACGTGCCACGGTCAGCCATCTCGAAACGGCCGATGCGGTTGGCAACTGCCCCGGTAAAGGAACCTTTGACATGGCCGAACAACTCGCTTTCCAGCAACTCGTCGGGGATAGCACCGCAATTGACGGGAACGAAGTTTTTAGTCTTACGGGAACTGAGTTCATGGATCGACTGGGCAACCAACTCCTTGCCGGTTCCCGACTCACCCATGATCAGCACCGTAGAATCCGAGTCGGCAACTTTTTCGATAAGCTCGAACAATGCCTGCATTTTGGGACTGTCACCGATCATTTTGATGCGCGACCTGTTGCGGATCTGGGGCACTGACCGGTAGGAGCGGCTTTGCAGTTCGTAATGCTCGAAGCCGCGCTGAATGATCGCGTCAAGTTCTTCAAGATCAAAGGGTTTCTCCAGATAGAAGAACGCGCCGGCCTTCAGAAGATTGGCCGCCATGAGACTATTGCCGTAGGCGCTGTAGGCAATGGCCACAATTTCCGGGCGGATGGCTTTGACCCGCTTTATGAATTCCAAGCCGTTGACCTTGGGCATCATCACATCGGTCAAGACGAGGTCAATCTCCTCCCCTTCAATTTTTGCCAAGGCATCCATGGCATCACACGCCTGGAGTACCGTATATCCTTTATAGCCAAGAAATGTAGCCACCAGATCCCTGGTCTGTTTATCATCATCGGTTATCAGGATTCGTTTTTCTTCCATGGCATTCACTCCTTTGAAATATCAGCGGCATTGAAATGGAATCACAATTCCTGTTTATTTCTTGCACTTTTCATCCAGTGAGAACTTCTATAGCAAATGAGGTGCCAATATCCAAATTTTAACTACCAGTATTTTTTGCTTATGTTTCAGTAACTTACAAATTACTTTCCTGTTACACTTCACTGCCGCAATGAATCACCCATGCGCACGACTTGAACAGCACACGGGGGGGCATTGCATAAATAATCAATGATATCTAGTATTTGTAGTTAGTTATCAAAAATTGATCAACATCTGAACAGATTTACGTACCCCCCAAAATGGAAGGGGGTCAGGAATTTACCAAAGTACAGGGAGAAAGAAAGATGTGGAGCACTGTGAGGGGCCGAACCAATGGGGAATGACACGGCAGGGGGAAAACGGCTGCGGAAAGAAAATCAGTCGACGGTGAAACGGTAGCGCTCAAGCCTGTCGCGAAGGGTATTGCGGCTGATACCGAGCAGCTTTGCCGTAACGACCTGGTTGTTGTTGCTCTTCTTCAAGGCCAGATGGATCAGGGCTTTTTCCAGACCGGCAGTTATGCTCTCATACACCGACCCGTCTTCCTTGAGACAGATGTCGCTGAATGCCGGCTCCAGGAGCGTACAGAAGGCGCTGAAATACTCATCGCCATCACTGCGGAGATCGATCTTGGTTGCGGTGAACCCTGATTTTACCTGCAGAAGTGATTCGAAATCCTCCGGCATCAGGATATCACCCATACAAAACAGGGTCGCCGAATTGATGATATTCTTCAACTCGCGGATGTTACCCTCCCATGGGTGCTTCTGGAGGAGGTCAAGGGCTGCAGGCGAGATTCCCTTGAGCCGCTTTTCATATTGCCGTGAGTACTTTTTCACAAAAAGATCGGCAAGGAGGGGAAGATCTTCCAACCGCTCGGTAAGGGGCGGGAGAAAAAAGGAAACGACCCTTAGTCGATAGAAGAGATCGAGCCTGAATGTTTTTTCTTTGACGGCAGTTACCAGGCTGAAATTTGTCGCGGCAATTACCCTGACATTAACTTTGATGGTTTCGTTGCCACCGACGCGCTCGAACTCCTGATTCTCCAGGACCCTGAGCAGCTTCCCCTGGTTGGAAATACTCATCTCGCCAATTTCATCAAGAAAAATCGTCCCGCCATTGCATTGCTCAAACTTGCCGATGCGCCGGCTGTGAGCGTCGGTAAACGCTCCTTTTTCATGGCCGAACAACTCACTTTCCAGGAGCGTCTCCGGCAAAGCAGCACAGTTAACGGCAAGAAACGGTTTATTGCTTCGTTTTGAATTATTATAGATCGCCCTGGCCAGCAACTCCTTGCCCGTCCCGCTGGGTCCCTGGATAAGAACACTGGCGTCCGAATCGGAAATCTTACCGACCATCTTCCAGATCTGGATCATCTGGGGCGATGATCCAATCATGATGTCCTCTTCCAGTTCCGTATCTTCGATCTGGTCGGAAAGCTCGGCGTACCTGACTTTGCGGTTCAGCAGGTTGCACTCAAGGGCCTTCTTGACCAGTTCCTTAAGCTTTTCAATATCAAAGGGCTTGGTCAGATACTCATAGGCGCCGTGCTTCATGGCCTCGATGGCGTTCTGGGTAGTTCGATATCCGGTCGTCATGATCACCGAAAGGCCGGTATCGATTTTTTTTATTTCCTGCAGGACTTCAAGACCTGATTTTTTGGGGAGGCATATATCGAGGATAGCCACATTGGGATGGTCGGAGCGAATACGATCGATTGCAGCATCACTGTCTGTCTCGAGGATGATTTCCATGTCCTCATCGTCAAACACTGCTGCGAGAAGCTGCAGAATAGCCTCATCATCGTCCAGAATAAGAAGCTTGCTTTTCATAGGCAGGTGGGCTTCTCCTTTGTTCTGTTTGTCGAACAATACCACAAACAATCCTTTTTGAACACCATGAAATCGCTCTTATTTTGCCCCTTTTCCCAGTGACTCCGCACGTTGTAACATCCCGACCGGAACCAGGTAACCCGATACTACGAAATATCGTTTGCACACGGGTACCACCCGACATCTGCTGTCAACCAGCAACTATGGCGTGATTTTTGCTGCGACAATCAAAGAAAATACCCATCAATGAGGCGCTTCCATGCCACTGACTGCAGAACTAATCCGGGCTATCACCCCCATCAGCGAACCGGCACACGCACCCCGTATATCCGAAACGCGACAACCGCATCAACCGCTCCCTCAACCAGGGCAGCAGGTACTCGCCGAGGTTGTGGCAAAACTGTCAGATAACGTCGTTGTGTTGAAGATTGCGGGAGAACTATTTCGAGCGGATATTGCCCTGCCATTGCGTCAAGGCCAGGTCCTGCAACTGACCTACAAGGGGAGCGAACCGCGACCGGCTTTCTCCCTGGAAAGCAGTGCGCCCGCAGAAACTCCGGTAACCATAAGCAAAACAGCGGCAGCGGCAAGCGAAACGGCAAAAAGCGTTTTCTCCAACCCGTCACCGATGGTGGCGCGCCCACTCCTGCCGTCGGGTGGAGCACATCCCGGCATTACTGCGGCATTGGCAACGGCCTTGAAAAACGCCCTGACCAATTCCGGCATATTCTATGAGTCGCACCTGGTTCACTGGTTTCTTGGTGCACGGAACATTGCGGAGTTGAAAAAGGAACCGCAAGCCCGTCTGGCAGTTCGTGATCGCGGCGAATCATTGCCGCCCGGACCCAACAACAGGAATCCTGACCCTGAACAACACGGCGACATGATAACCGCTGCCGATTCCGAGATTACCACCAACAGGGGATTGCTTGAAACGATTCTGGCATCGCGGGACCCGGAAATAGCCGCACTGGTTCGTGAACAGATTCAAACGGCAACGACCGGAATATTCCGCTGGCAAGGAGAGGCGTGGCCCGGACAGGAAATGGCATGGGAAGTGGAACAGCAGGAGCAGGATTCTGGCCAGACACCCGAGAATCCATGGCAAACAACCATCCGACTGCAGACACCCCTCCTTGGAAGCATTGAGGCGACTCTGGTCACTTCAGGAAAGAATGTTACCTGCACGTTGCACGCCTCGGCATTCGAAACGTGCCAACTGGTGCGTCGGGAACAGGGTGAACTTGAAAACAGAATGGCTGAAGCAGGACTGACCTTGAAGACAATGGTGATCACCGGTGAAACAACCCAGTAAAGAACAACGCAAAGCCGTTGCTCTGGCCTATCGAGAAGGGCTGTATGCCCCCCGGATCGTCGCAAAAGGCGAAGGCGTTATCGCCGAGGCTCTCATAGACAGCGCCCGTGAAGCAGGCATCTTTGTCCATGAATCTCCTGAACTGGTGAACCTGCTCATGCATGTCAGAATGGATTCCTATATTCCGCCGGAACTCTACCAGGCGGTGGCGGAATTGCTGGCATGGATTTACTGGCTGGAAGAGAAATTTCCGCCAGGGTGGCAGATTACCAGGCAGGGTCAGTAGCGGGAAACCTGCCGCCACGGAGGATCAGACCCGTTTACAGCCCAACACTGCATCGGTGAGCGGGAAACAGATGGCATTGCCGGCATAAGAGACAAGACTATCACACCATATTTTCAAGGCTATTGGTCCAGTTGATGGCCTCCATCTGGGAAGCAAAGAGCACGTCAAGGCTGACGTGCTGCTGGTCCAGAAGGTTCAGGACATTGGCGATTTCCATGGACTCGAGCTGTTCGACCAACAGGAGCAACCTGCCCAGCGGCCCCGCTCGCTGCAGAAGCGCATCGCGGACATCTTCCGAAAGATTCAGTTGGCCGACTATCTCTGCCATGGACATCCCGAGAAGCACATTGACCAGGGAAAGGACACCGGTCATGAAAGCGCTGTCGGCGTAATCCCGCGCCGGATAGGCGTCTCGATGCTTCAGCACGAGTAATTCCATCAGCCGTCCCCGGGCGGCCGCAGTTTCCATGAGTGGACTTGCAGCTTTCCCGTCATTACCCGCTGCGTACAGGGCCAACTGAATCCAGCGCTGCAACTGCTGCATACCCAGCACGATCAACGCATGACGTAACGTACGAATTCGCTCCCTCACACCGATTGCCACCGAGTTGACCAACCGCAGCAAATTATAACTGAGGTTGGGATTGTGCTTGAACGTCTCCTCTATGGCATCCACATCGGCGTCACCGCAGACAAGGGTCAACAGCTTCAACAAGGTGATGCTCGCCACATCGACCTTTTTCTTGTTCATCACCGTCGGCTTGGCGAAGTAATACCCTTGGAACAGATCGAATCCCAGGGCGAGACACTGGGCATGCTGCTCACGAGTCTCGACCTTTTCCGCCAGAAGCAGCAAACCGCGGCCGGTAAGTCGCTGCACCATCCCCTGAAGCTCCTCGCTTGAAAGCGCAAGGATATCTATTTTTACAATGTCAACCAGTTCATAGAAGGGTTCATAGTCCGGATGATAGACGTTATCATCAAGGGCAAGGGTAAAACCGCGGTCCTTGAGCTGTCTACAGCGTTCCAGAACCTGCTCACTGACTGAAACGGATTCGAGAATTTCAATTACAGTTCTTGTAACGGGCAGCAACTCCAGGGCATCGCTCATGAGCAACTCTTCCGTTACATTGATGAACCCCTGATGCTTGCCGATAACTTCGTCTATACCGAAATTGGAAAGGACCGAGCTGATGACATAGGAATCAGCATATTTGAAGTCCCCAATAGCGGCATGCAGGGTATCGGCTGACCGGAACAGCAGTTCATAGCCGAAAATGGACTGTTCCCGGTTCAAGATGGGTTGTCTACCGAGGAAAACGCTGCTCTGAACAGTATCCATAATTATTGTTCCCGGAATAATTCATCAGAAAAGAGAACACGTTGTTCCATGAAAAAAGGTTGGCCCGGAGTGCCAACCTTTTTCTGGTGCCCGGGACCGGAATCGA